>JAIBHM010000008.1 GCA_020028535.1 Armatimonadota bacterium
AGTAGAGGCCTTTGCGCAGGCTCTCCTCGACGGTCTTGCGCAGGTCGTCGGCGCTGAAGGGCTTCATGAGGAAGCCGTTCACACCGAAGCGCACCGTCTCCAGCAGGCTGTCGAACTCGCTGAAGCCGGTCATGACGACGACGGCAATCTCCGGCGAGCCGGAGACAATCTGGCGCGCCGCTTCCAATCCGTTCATCCCGGGCATCTTGAGGTCGGTCAGGAGAAGGTCGGGTGCGAAGGTCGTCGCGAGCCGGATCGCGGATGGGCCGTCACCGGCGGCGGCGAGCTCGTAGGATTGGCCGAGGATGCGCGCGCACAGATCTCGGATCGAGGCTTCGTCGTCGACGATCAGGATCTTTGGCTTCGGAGCCACACCCACCGGTACACCTCAGAGGAATCTCGGCCTGCACACTCTTAGAGCAAGTTTCATGCCACGGCGCAAAAACAAAAAAGACCGTACATCCGTTTGCCGGATTAGCCGGTCTCCTTGAGCCGGTGCGCTTGAATCTTCGCCTCCAGCTCTTCCTTTGAGATGCCCAGGGCTTTGCACGCCTCGTCCAGATTCCACTCGGTCATTCGCAAGACCACGCCGATGTGCCGGCGTTCCGCTTCGTCGAGCGAGAACGCCTTGGGGAAGCCGGGCCCGCTCTGCGACTGCTCATCCAGCCAGATCTCTTCCGCCCCGATCACCTCGCCCTGAGCCAGGATCACCACGCGCTGAATGGTGTACTCCAGCTCGCGCACGTTACCGGGCCAGGAGTGGCCGCGCAGCTTCTTCAATGCCAGCGGCGAGAAGCCTTTGATCCGCTTCTGGAACGCCACGGCGTACTTGTTCACGAAGTGCACGGCGAGGGCTTGAATATCCTCGCGGCGCTCGCGCAGCGGCGGGAGCTCGATCGGCACCACGCTGAGGCGATAGTACAGGTCTTCGCGGAACGAGCCGTCGGCGATGGCCCTGCGCAGGTCCTTGTGCGTGGCGGCGATGACCCGGGCGTTGACGTCGATCGGCTTGTTGCCGCCCACGCGCTCGATCACGCGCTCCTGCAGCACGCGCAGCACCTTCACCTGCATCGGCGTGCTCATGTCGCCGATCTCGTCGAGGAAGATCGTGCCCTCCTGGGCGCGCTCGAACTTGCCGATGCGGCTGGTCACGGCGCTGGTGAACGCGCCCTTCTCGTGTCCGAAGAGCTCGGTCTCCAGCAGCGTTTCGGGGATGGCCCCGCAGTTCACGACCACGAACGGGCCCTTGTTTCGCGGACTCTGCAGATGGATCGACCGCGCAAGCAGCTCCTTGCCCGTCCCGGTCTCTCCGTAGATGAGCACGGTGGCGTCCGTGGGCGCGACGGCGGCGGCCAGCTGCAGCACCTGGCGGGTCTTGGGCGAGTCGCCGACGATGCCCTCGAACTTGAAGGTCCGCATCAGCTCGTCCTGCAGGGCGCGGTTCTCCTTGACCAGGCGGTTGCGCTCGAGGGCCTGGTTGACTTTGATCATCAGCTCCTCATGGCGGAAAGGCTTGGCCACAAAGTCGAAGGCGCCCAGCTTGATCGCCTGAATCGCAGTGTCGATGGTGGAGAACGCGGTGATGAGAATCACGAGCGCATCGGGATCGTACTCGATCACCGCGCGCAGCACACCGAGGCCGTCGAGCTTGGGCATCTTGAGGTCAAGCAGAACGAGGTCATACTTGCCCGCCTTGTACTTGGCCAGCCCCTCCTCGCCGTCGGGGGCTTCCTCCACCCCGAACCCTTCCTGGGTGAGGAGCTTGGTCAGCAGCCGTCTCAGGTTTTCCTCGTCGTCGACGACGAGCACGCGCGTGTCGGGCATGATCCCCGGGCTATTCGTGTGGGTGTGTGGGCGTACCTACCGGCGTGGGCACGCTGGAAGCATGCCCTGGGCTTCGTGGGGTTAGTCCCGCCGCCCGGCCCCGGGCACCGCGCTGCGTCCCCCCTGAGGTCAGCATGGCGCGACACCGCGAAGTGCGGGCGGCGGGATTGGCGTGAACGACTAGGCGGACGTTCTCAACCGAGTCGCGGCCGCCGCAACCAGCTGCGGCGGAACTTCGCGGATCGTCGTTCCGGTCTGCAGGTCGTAGAATCGCACCACGACCTCGCGCGTGCGGTCGTCAACGCGAAGTTGCGCCGCGATGCGGGCGCCCTGACGTGGGTCGGCTGGCTCGGAGGAACCCGGGCCGGAGACGCCCGGCTGCTCGAGGACGCCCGCCAGCGCGGGGCCCATCTGCTCGATAAGTGCGCGCCTGGCGCGTTCGAACAGCTCAGTGAAGTATCCGATGGCCGGAGCTGCGTCTTTTGGCGTCATTGTTCCATCGATGTTATCGGCATATGTCGGTCGCCCTTGAGCCCGTCATCAGACTGGCGTCCAGACCGCGAGGCCGCGATCAGCGGAGGCGACGCGCACGGCGTGCCGCGCCAGCAGCGCCCAGCTGGCCCGCTCCACCGCGCCGATCCGGCGGATCAGCGCACCGATCCGCCGTGTGGCTTCCGCAAGATCAGGCGGCGCAACTCGATCGTGGATTTGTGGCGCCAGGGTGCCCCGCATCTCCTCGAGATGCCGCAGCTCCGCCACTTTCCTCGCCTCCGCCGGGTACAGCGCGCGCAGGTCGTCGATGCGCCCCTGACACAGCAGTATGTGGCGCAGCCGCGCCATGGCCAGCAGCTCGCGGTGCAGCACGAGTTCCCGATCGAGGATCTGTCTCAACAGCCGGATAGTGTTGTGCTCCATGGCGTTTGCCCGCCGTCTTCCTAGAGCAATCGCCGTGCCACGCGCGCCGCCTATGCCGCTTTCACTTCGGGCATGAATGCCGATAGAGGGTACAGGAGCCCAGCGGCGAGGAAAGGCCGCGCAGAGAACACCGGTACGAACACTGTGGGGCGCGCGGAGCTGGGCCGAGCGATTGCGAGCGATTATTTGACAGTGCAGAATGCCTGTGTTACGCTCCGCGATGCTGCGAAGACCTGATGAGGGTCTATCTCATCGAAAAGAAGGAGTCGAGTAGATGAAGAAGATCCTTGCGACGATGTTGTTTGCACTGCTGGTCTTCGTCGCGTCGTCTGTTTCGTGGGGTCAGGAACTCGGAGTCACCTGGGAAATGCTGGAAGGCGTGACCTGGGAAGTCTTCGAGAGCGTGACCTGGGAATAACCAGACACGACGTGTGTAAAGCGAGGGAGGTGGCGACACCTCCCTCGTTGTGTTTTTCTGCGACTCTTCCGCGGGCACAAAACTTGCTCGCATCTCTCTCCAGAGGCAGGCTGCGGCAACGCCTCAGGAGGGGGATGACATGAAGAAGCTCATCGCAACGATCCTCTTTGCTCTGATCCTGAGTGTCGCAACCTCAGTTTCGTGGGGTCAGGAACTCGGGGTCACCTGGGAAATGCTGGAAGGCGTGACCTGGGAAGTCTTCGAGAGCGTGACCTGGGAGTAGAACACCTTTGCCCAGCGCGTTGACGCTGCCGGTGGGGTCCTTGACGGCCCGCCGGCAGCGGTTCTCATCCCGGTACGCCCTCCCGCCAATCCCGGTTCCAAGAAATCTCGTCTGATTGCAGCGCTCTGGCACAAAAATTGCTCCATTCTGTTGATAGAAGGCCCCAGTGGGGCCAGGGGAGGCAGGCGGATGAAGAAGCTGTTGGCTGGGATTATCCTCGTGGTGGGCGTCCTCGTGGCGTCCTCCGTGTCGTGGGGTCAGGGCCTCGGGGTCACCTGGGAGACGCTGGAGAGCGTGACCTGGGAAGTCCTCGAGAGCGTGACCTGGGAGTAAGCACGCAGCCCGTTGTGACTGGCTGTTGTGCGTAGTCCGCACGATTGATATTGCACGTGACCAGTATGGTATACATGGGGGGAGGAAACGGGCATCACATGAATGCCCCCTCCCCTCGCCCTGCTTGATTGAGATCGGGGTACCGGAGACGTAGCGCCACCATGCGGCAGCTGCCTCCACGAGCGCGATACTTCGTCCTAGGGACGATCCTTGCCGGCGGCATCATCACGGCGGGAATCCCCTTCCTGCCCGGCGGCCCGCCGCAGTTTGACTTTCACTTCCTCATCTTCCTCGCCGCCGCACTGCTGGCACAGCTGGTCGGCGTCCGCTTCTTCATGCCGGGGAGAGAGGGCCAGGCCTGGTCGCTGATCTCAGCGGTTCTGGTCGCCTCGATCATCCTCTTTTCTCCCGCGTCGAACGTCGTTCTCGTCCTGATCACGTTCACCGCCTACTGGATCAAGCGACGCAACATCCCCTGGTATCAAAATCTTTGGAATATCGCCCAGCATGAGGTGGCCGTCGTCCTTGCAGCGCTGGCGTGGGAGGTCGTCCGCCCCATCGGGACCAGCGGGGTAGAGGCGGTGCACTGGTACGCCGCCGCGGTGACCACCGGCGGCGTATTCTACATCCTGAACAACCTGCAGACCTCGACCGTCATCGCGCTGGCCTCGGGGCGTTCGTTCCGCCAGGTCGGGGTCCTCTCCCGCGGCAACTTCTACCGCGAACTCGTGCTGACGTGGATGGGGATCATCGTCGCCGACATGTGGTTCGACAATCCCTGGCGCACCGTCTTGATCATTGTCCCGCTGATCGGGCTCTCGCAAATGCTTCGGTCAGAGGTTGAAGACGCGGAACGTATCCGGCGGGCGCAGGTTGAAGCCGAGGGCCGCGCCCAGCAGCTGGCGAGCCTGAACGAGCTGGCCCGCGGCCTCACGAGCAGCCTCGAATTCGATCAGATCTTCGATGTGCTCTACGCGCAGCTGGAAAAGACGGTCAGCCCCGAGGTCCTCTCCGTCGCCCTCTTCGACGGGCAGACCAACCAGGTCGAGTTTCACGTGAAGGCCGACGAAGGTATGCTGCCGGTCGTCACCCGGCCCGCCAACGCGCCCGAGATGCGGGGCGTACTGGCCACCCGCACCCCGCTCGTGCTGGATCCTATCCGGAACCGTGAGACCGTGCACGCGATGAGCCCGCATGGCCGGCTCCTGGGATCTGCCTGCGTCACCGTCGTGCCGATGGCGCTCGCTGAGCGGACGGTGGGCGTGATATTGCTGGGCACGGCCGCGCCGCCGGCGGGCCCCCAGCTCGATCTCATCTCTACGATGGCCAGCCAGGCCGCCGTCGCGGTCGAGAAAGCTCAGCTGTTCCAGCGCGAACGGCGCAAGAGCGCGCAGCTGTCCGCGATCACGCAGGTGAGCAAGAAGATCGTCACGATTCACAACGTGGACATTCTCCTGCACCAGACGGCGCGGCTGATCGAGGAATCATTCGGATTCGCCCGCATCGACATCGTGCTGCACTCGAACGGGGGCCCGCCGCCGGCCCGGGCGGACGGGGCGGAGGCCGACATTCCGATCCTGTACCGGGAGCAGACCATCGGCGTGATGCGTCTCTGGCTCCGGCCCGGCGCCGCGCTGTCGGCCGATGACCTGCCGATGCTGCAGACCCTGGCGGACGAGATCGCGGTGGCCATCGAGAACGCGCGGCTGTATGAGCATCTGCAGCAGCAGATGGGCATGCTGGAGCAAACCCAGCTGCAGCTGCTGCAGTCGGCCAAGCTGGCCACGATCGGTGAGCTCGCCGCGTTCGTCGCGCACGAGATCAACAACCCTCTGACCAGCGTACTGGGGTACGCCTCCCTGATTCTGAGCGAGCTGCCCCCCGACGATCCCAAGCGCGCGGACATCGAAGTGATTGAGAAGGAAGCCCTCCGGGCGCGGGCGATCGTGCGCGACCTGCTCGGCTACGCGCGGCAGACCGATTCGGCCATGGAGCAGATGCGGGTCAACGACGCCCTCGAGAGCGTTCTCCCCCTGATCCGCAAGCGCGCGGAGTCTGCGAACGTCACCATCAACGCGCAGCTGGACCCGCTGGTGCCGGCGATCATGGCGGACATCAACCAGTTGAAACAGGTCTTCATCAACATCCTGAACAATGCGATCGATGCCATGCCGGACGGCGGCCAGGTGGAGGTGGCCACGCGGGCCGTCAACGCCAACGGCACCGGGCCTCTCGTGGAGATCTCGTTCCAAGACCGGGGGACCGGCATCGAACCACAATATCTGGAGAAGATCTTCGACCCGTTCTTCACCACGAAGGGAGCGGGCCGGGGCACCGGGCTCGGCCTGCCGATCAGCAAGCGCATCGTGGAACGCCACGGTGGCTCCATCGGGGTGAGCAGCGAGCGCGGGAAGGGCAGCTGTTTCACTATCCAACTTCCGGTGGCTGCGGCCGCCTGAGTGAGATGCTCGTCAAAGACGGCAAGGAGAGCCTTGTGGCAGCAAAGCGGATCCTGGTGGTCGATGATGAAGCGTCGATCCGAGACCTGTGCGCCCGCGTGCTTCAGCGCGCCGGCTTCGAAGTGGCCGTGGCGAGCAGCGGCGAGGAGGCCATGGGCCGATTGCAGGCCGAGGCGTTCGACGGCGTGGTCTCCGACATCCGCATGCCGGGACTCTCGGGACTCGATGTGCTCGGCACCGCCAAGCAGCTCTACCCTGGGATCCGTGTCGTCCTGATCACGGGGTTTGGAACTGCCCAAACGTTGGATAGAGCCCGGCAGTCCGGCGCTGATCGGATCCTGACGAAACCGTTCAATCCGGTGGAACTGTTGGGCGCTGTGCGGGACATCCTTACTACAAAACAACCTTAAGGGCCCGCAGCCGGCCCGGAGGCCGGCTGCGAACATTAGTGCAGCTTCTGATCTCCTCGTCCGCCCGGAAGTTCGGAGTACCACGCCGCCAGACGCGCGAACGACACAATCGGCACAAGTGATGCGCGCACAGTCGCGATGATGCGCTCGGGCACGGCCAGTCCGGCGCCGGTGAGCAGCTGCCACCGCGACTCCACCGCGGACGCCATCTGCAGGGCCATCTCCCTTGTGATCAGGTTGGAATCGGCCAGCGGCAGGAATACCTCCCACCGTCGTGACGGCCGCGGGATGTCGAAGATGCTGAGCATCGCCTTGGCGATCCCGGTGGCGGCACCGGCCGCATTACTGAACCAACCCACGATCTGCCCCAGTCGTTCGGGGTCATCGCCCAGCGGTTCCGCACCGCGGGTGGACGGTTCGAGCACCGCCGCGGAGGCGAGGATTCGCGAGAGACGCCAGCCGATGCGAATGGGGTCGAGATACTTTGGGGGCTGCGGCAGCACCAGCCCCGGCATCCCCAGGATGAGCATGCCGAGGTTCCGCGCCTGCTGAATGGCCTCCCGCGCATCATCGAGCAGGCCGACCCGCTCCTCTTCCAGGCGCGCCGTGGCCGACTTGGTGAATGCCTCGTGGGACGCGGGGTCGTTGGTGACGATCAACGTCGCGCCGGTCAGCACTTCATAGACCACGGGCAGGATGTGCGTGTTCAGCGCAAATGGCATCAGGATTCCGGGAACCTCGCCCAGGGGGTTGGCGGAGGAAAGCCGCTCCATATATTCAGAGATCTCCTCTTCCGTGCGGCCGCTGGGAAAAACCAGCGCCACCTCCAGGTCGCTGTCAGGCCACGTCCGGTCGGTCGCGTAGCGGCCGTAGAGGTAGGCTGCGCTGACGTCGGTCTCTCGGGCGAAAAACGACTTTAGCGCGGTAACGGCATCCACACACACATACTACCCCGCCCTCTTCGGGCGGCCCTGCAGCCGGTCCCACAGGACGAAGGGCTCGGACCCGTTTCTTTACATCAGCCCGGATTCGAAGAGGCGCGCGACCATTGCGGCGCGGCTGTTGACTCCGAGGCGGGCGTACATCCGGCGGAGGTGCGTGGCCACCGTCCAGATGCTGATGCCCAGACGAAGCGCAATCGCCTTCGTGGGGAGGCCTTCCGCGACGAGCGCCGCGATCTGCATCTCACGCGGACTGAGCGCCGGGCGCGGCGAGACGATCAGTCGCTCAGTCATTGAGTTGGCGAAAGCGTCGTCGATTGCCGGAGCAGATCGAATGCCCGCGCAAAGTGCCGGGCCGCTGCGTCGTGCTCGCCCAGAGCGAGCCGCAGATATCCAAGGTCCCGGCAGGCGGAAGCGAGATCCGCTGCCATGTCCAGGCGTTCGAAGACGTCGATCGCCTCCGTGTATCGCGAGATGGCCAGGTCCAGCTGTCCGGCCGCCCACAGGGCCTCCGCATCCGCGGCCGCGGCGCGGGCGGCCTCCGCGTCGTCGTGGATGCGCCGCGCGATGGCTTCGGCCTCGGCCGCGTCACGGCGCGCAGCATCCACCGCGCCCGTCCGTGCGCGCAGACGGGCCAGTTCGACCAGAGTCTGCGCTGTGCCCTCATCGTCGTGGCTCTGCTGCGCAAGGTGCCGGCTCTCAATGAGCTCACGCTCCGCATCCACGAGCCTGCCCTCTTCCAGATGCAGCAGGCCGAGGCTGCGCTTGACCGTCCCGAGCAGCCTGACGTTCTCATGCACCCTCAACAGCGTCTCGGCCTGGTCGAAATAGGCGTGGGATTCGGCAAACGCGCGCTGGCGCTCAGCGGCGACCCCGAGGTTAAATAGCAAGAGGGCGCGCTGGACGGGGTCCGAGGCGTTTCGAAGCGCTAACGCGCCCTCGCGCAGGCATTGTATCGCCTGCGCAGGCAGCCCGAGCTCAACGTATACCCGACCGAGATTCGCCAGCAACTTCCCGCGTGTCTCGCTGTCATGCGCCCCCGAGGCGTTGAGCAGGTCGAGTGCCGACTGAAAGATCTCCCGGGCCTGTGCGAACCGCCGCGCGCGAAATGCCAGGAACCCCAGCGCGTTGGCCGCGGCGGCGGTCAACTCCACGTCGGAAGCGGATTCCGCCATGCTGCGTCCCTGGGCGAGGTGACGCTCCGCGAGATCGAACTGGCGCAGACCGGCCAGCGCTTGCCCCACGCCGAGCTCAACACGGATCTGCAGGCGTGTATCGCCGCTCTCCCGCGCGGCGGACGCGCCCGCCGTGAACACCTCGTGAGCGTCGGTGAATCGGTGCTGGCGCAGCAGCGACTCACCCCGCTGGATGATCGCCCGCGCCTGCTCCGCAGGAGGGGGCGGTGCATCGAGCAACGAGGCCACGGGTGTGTGGAGGCGTTCGGCGAGCACCCGGAGCGTGGCCAGCGATGGGCGAACCCGATCGTGCTCGAGCATACTGATGTAGCTTGCAGTCACGACGGGTGCGCCGAGTTGCCCCTGCGTCAGCCCAAGGGTCCTGCGGGCGGTCCGGATCCTCTGCCCGAGTGTCGTGCGGGCGCCCTCCTCAAAGCCCGGCCGTGGATCGGAGGCCGGCTATTGCGTCTGCGCGCGTGCAGCCCGTGGCCCCAGCAGTTCTCCCCCGCCGTGTCCGGCGAAGACAGGACCTGCTGTGACCAGGACGAGTGTAAGCGCGAGAACTGCGACGATCCGTGCCATGGGAAGGCCTCTTTTCTGCCCTCCAGGTAAGAAGAGTTCAACAGAGTGACGTTAAGTTCCTCCAGAACAAATCAGGGAATTTGACTAATACTGAATATGGCAGCTTGAATCGCGGGAACAGCGAACTTAAGTTACCAACGTATGTTCGCGTGTCGAGGCGACTGTACGACTCCAACAGCGGTGGCACAAAGACACCGCAGGGGATAGATCTCCAAATTGAACGCAGTCAGAGGAACTAGCCGACTACGCGGACGTGGGTGGCCTGGGGGCCCTTCTGTCCCTGTGTAGCCTCGTATTCGACCTTCTGTCCCTCGTTAAGGGCGCGGTATCCGGTCCCTTCGATGCCGGTGTAATGCACGAAGAGATCGCGCCCGCCGTCGTCGGGGGTGATGAACCCATACCCCTTCTCGGCGTTGAACCACTTGACTGTCCCCGTTGCCATCCGTTGAACCCCTGCCCTTCGTGATGCCGTGCTTGATTACCCTCCCATTCACTGCACAGGGCGGGCAGTCCTGCTCTCCCACGCAGGAGCGCGCCGCGAAACTGGGACGACGTCAGGGTCGTGGAGAGGGGGGAGAACTACGCATGGCCTCGATCGCGCTTTCCACCGAGGGATCGATGGGCACGGTCGCATCCACGTGAGCCAGGGACAGCACACGGCGGATCAACGCGCCCTCGGGCACCACCACACGCAGCTGCTGCTGGCTGGTCGCCATGCGATCCGAGATCTCGAGGATGAGGTGGACCCCCCGGCTGTCGAGATACGCTGTGCGTGAGAGGTCGAGCACAAAGCCCGGGGCGGAGTTGGGCACGGCGCGCACGATCTGCGGACGCAGGTGGATGACGTTTCCGATGTCGATCTCCCCCACGATGGCCACGACGGGGATCTCGCCGACCTGGGACACATGCAGCGTGGCGATCGAGTTCATGCTCTCGCCGCCTCGCTCACGCGCCGCCGCATCGAGACCGTGGTACCGATCGGGGACGGGGAGACCTCGACGCCACTCATCAGCGCGCCAACCAGTAGCAGGCCTCGTCCGCGATTACTGCCTCGCGAAGGCCGCCAGTGTCCCGAGTCGCTGACCGCGATCACCACCTCGCCGGCTTCCAGAGACGCCTTGACTTCCACATCGCCTGGGCTGAGCCCGTAGGCGTGCTCAACCGTATTTGAAGCAGCCTCACAGACCGCGACCGCAATGTGATAGGCATCTTGCCGCTCAATGCCTGCCTGGTCCAGCCACCGTCGCAGCGCATGCCGGATCGCCGGCACGGAAAGAGGATCCGCGGGCAGCCGGATGCTCAGCCGGGACGGATCAAGCCGGGTCGCCTTCAGCGCAAGGAGCGCGACGTCGTCGCCGGTCGGCTTCCCGTGCAGGATGTCGGCGAGTATGTGGTCCAGCAGCGCCTCGAGATCGCCGTTCCCACGCATCGCCACCTGGACCAGCTTCCTCAACCCATCGTCGATCGGCATGCCGCGCGTCTCGACCAGGCCGTCCGTGTACAGCAGCATGGTCGATCCCGGTTCGAGGCGGGCCGCAGCCGTGCCGGGGTATATCGGTGTGCGCACACCGCGCAGCGGCGGAGCGCCGCCCTCGAGAAACTTTGCCGTTCCGTCGGGTCCAATCACAAGGGGCGGCGGATGCCCCGCGTTCGCGTAGCGAACGTCCCACGTCGCAGGATCGAAGACTGCGTAGAACACGGTGGCCATGTCGGAGGTGTCGATGAGTCCGGTCAGCCGTTGGATGACGGCGTCGGGGGGGTAGCCTTCCAGCGCATAGGCTCGCAGGGCGTTGCGTAGCTGGCCCATCACTGCGGCTACGCGCACTCCGCGTCCGGCGACGTCCCCCATCACGAGGCCCATTCGCCCGCCGGGCAGGTGGAAGAGATCGTACCAATCTCCGCCCACCGCCTCGGGCGTGGCCGGTAGATATCGCGCTGCCGTGGATACTCCGGGTAGTGACGGCAGCGATTGCGGCAGGAGGCTGCGCTGCAAGGTCTCCGCGACCGCGCGCTCGCGCTCGTACAGCCGCGCGTTATCAATCGCCAGCGCCGCCCGCCGGCAGAGGGCCTCAGCGAACTCGAGGTCCTCTTTTGAAAAGGTCCGGGTGTTCGAGCTGTAGATCACAGCGCCCAACACACGCCCACGGGCCAGCAGGGGAACAATCATGCCGCTGCGGATCCCGGGGTCGCCCAGCAGGCCGGCGGAAGAAGGCGTTGCATCTGAAATCTCGGGGATCAGGAGCGATTCGCCCGTGCGCAACACGGACGCGACCGGGCCGCTGCGCGCCGGATCAATCGGCGTGTGGGAGAGTTGGTCCCAAACCTGCTGTTCGCGCGTCGGATCGACATGCGCGACCTCCAGGCGCCGGATGATGCCGTCTTCTCGAAGGATGAGCCCCACGGCCAGCTCGGCTACCTGAGGCACGGACATACGGACCAGGTTGACCAGGGCCGCCTCCGCGTCGAATGCGGCGGTGAACGCGCGGCTGGCGTCGGCCAGGAGGCGGAGGGCGCTGGTGCGCTGATCGACGATGTGTTCGAGCTGCGTGGCATGGTGTTCCAGTTCCTCGCGCTGCAGGTCGACCTGCCGCCGCAGCTGACGGACCTGCAGCGCACGGCGAAGCGACGCCACGAAGTACTCACGGTCGATCGGCTTCGCGATGAAGTCGTAGGCTCCGCCGCGCAGCGCCTGAACGGCCAGGTCGTGCTCTCCGTGGCCGGTGATCAAGAGCGTCGGGACGTCCGGCCGCAGGTCGCGGATACGTTCCAGCAAGGCGAGACCGTCGATCCCCGGCATCTTGATGTCCGTCACGACGGCATCATAGTCGGTCGCAGCGATGCGAGCGAGCGCCTCCGTGGCGTCGTCCACCGCCTCGACCTCCACCTCACTCATGCGCAGGCGCAGCATCTCCGGCAGCGCCTCAAGCAGCATGCGGTCGTCATCTACGAGCAGAATTCGTGCGGTCATAGGCGGCTCAGACAAACACCGGCGCGGAGGCGTGCTCACCGCCGAGCGGAAGCGTGATGGTGAACGTGGCGCCCTCTCCCGGCGGGGTGGTCACCCCGATCGTACCGTTATGGTCTTTGATGATCCCGTAGGCAATCGAGAGCCCGAGACCGGTCCCTTTGCCGACCTCCTTGGTGGTGAAGAACGGGTCGAAGATGCGCTGCCCGAGCTCCGGCGGTATCCCGGGGCCTGTGTCACTGAACCTGATGATAACGGCTGCGCCGTCCACCCGGGAGCGGATGTGAATCACCTTGCGCGGCGAGTCGGTGAGCGCGTCGCGCGCGTTGGTGAGCAGGTTGACAAACACCTGCTCCAGTTGGATAGGGCTGGCTGTGACCATCGGGTCGGCCTCCGTCAGATCGAGGTCGAGCGCAATCTGGCGCAGGCGTATCTGCTCCGAAATCAGGGACAGCGCGCGGCGGACCACCTGATTGATCGCCACGGGTTCTTTGCTCACCGGCGCCACACGGCCGAAGGTGCGCAGGTGGGAGATGATCTCGGTCGCCTTGCGGACCTGCTGCATGGCCGTGCGCAGGTCGTGCATGATGCGCTGCTTGTCCAGTTGGCCGTGCTGGATGAAGTCAATCACGTTGCCGAGGAACAGCCCGATGTTGTTGAGCGGATTGTTCAGCTCGTGGGCGACCCCGGTGGTCAGCTCGCCGAGCGTCGCCAGCTTGCCGGCCTGGATCAGCTGCTCCTGCTTGTCGCGCAGCTCGTGCTCCCGGCGCTGCACTTCTTCAGTGGTCTCGCGCAGGTCGCCCATGATGTGAATCATCGCCTTCCGGCTGCGCTCCAGCCGCAGATTGCTCTCATGGGAGTCCTGCAGGATATGCAGCAAGGCGCGCCGAGACCCATCCAGCCGGCCGGCCTGCAGGCCGAGACGGCGGCGGTCTTGTTCGTAGTCGGCGAGGATGTGGATCATCGCCTTGCGCTGGCGTCCCAGGCGGGTGTTGAGCAGTTGAAGATCATTCACGATGTGCAGGAGCGCGCGCCGCTGCTCGTCACCCCGGTGCAGGCGCGCCGTCAGGTCGCGCACCTGCTCGCGCAGCCGCTCCGCCTCGGCGCGCGTCGACGCGGTCTCCGAGCGAAGCGCGTCCGCCTCGTCCCAGGCGAAGGGCGGTTCCTGCACCAAGTTGGCGATGGTCATGCCCCTTGCGACGGCCGGGACTGCGTCCTTTCGAGGTCGCGGCGCAACTGCTCGAGCTCTTTCTCTAGCGCGATCATCTTCAGCTCGCGGCCGACGACGACTTCTTCGAACTTCTCGAGGTCGAGAATCTTCTCCTGAAGCTCCTGCTTGGACTTTTCCAGGTCCCGCACGACCTGTTCGTAGGCGCGCATGTCGCGCAGGATGCCGATGGCGCCGATCACCTTCCCGTCGGTGTCCCGCAGTGCCGAGGCGTTGAGGCTGGTGGGGATGACCTCCCCGCTCGCGCTGCGGGGATTCAGGCGGGCGTTCCGGGTGACGCCCCTCTCCACGACCTCCTGCAGCGCCGCCAGGAACTCGCGTGTCTCCTCGGGGGAAATGAAACGCGACAGCGACTGTTCGATCAGCTCGTCCGGGCGGAAGCCCAGCAGCGTGAAGACCGCGTCGTTCGCCTGCAGAATCTTTCCCTCGAGGTCCGAGACGAACACCGGGTCGGGCGCGTTTTTGATCAGGCTCTCCGCGTACGCGCGGGCCTTGTCGAGCTCGCGCATGTCGCGCAGGATGCCGATCGCGCCGATCACCTTCCCGTCAGTATCGCGAAGGGCGGAGGCATTCAGCGTCGTAGGGATGACTTCACTACTGGCGCTCAGCGGGTTCAGGCGGGCGTCGCGCGTGACGCCCTTCTCCACGACCTCGCGCAGCGCCGCCAGGAACTCGCGCGTCTCTTCGGGCGAGATAAACCGCGAGAGAGACTGCTCGATCAGCTCATCAGGGCGGAAGCCCAGCAGCTTGGATACCGCATCGTTGGCCTGCAGGATCTTTCCTTCCAGGTCGGAGACGAACACGGGGTCGGGCGCGTTCTTGATGAGGCTCTCCGCGTAGGAGCGAGCCTTGTCCAGCTCGCGCATGTCGCGCAGGATGCCGATGGCGCCGATGACGTTCCCATCCGGGTCCCGCAGCGCCGAGGCGTTCAGCGTGGTGGGGATGACCTCACCGCTTGCGCTGCGGGGGTTCAGGCGGGCATTCCGGGTGACGCCCTTCTTCACCACTTCCTGCAGCGCCGCAAGGAACTCGCGCGTTTCTCTGGGCGAGATGAAACGGGACAGCGACTGCTCGATGAGCTCGTCCTGCCGGAAACCGAGGAGCTTACTGACTGCACCATTGGCCTGGAGGATCTTCCCCTCGAGATCGGAGACGAAGACCGGATCCGGGGCGTTCGCGATGATAATGTCTGCGACGAGAGCCGTGTTTGATCCCGTCCCGTTGCCGCCCTCGCGGCGGCCGCGTGTGATCTTTGCGGACAAAAGCTCGGACGTGCCTCGCCGCCTGGCCATCAACGCCCCCCCGTAGGACCCGATATAAGCCGCTTTTTCCCGACAGCCAGGCTCCTAAACATCAAACACAACGGTTAGGTGTCAGCCCTCCACGGCAGCGACGAGCTGTCCCTGGCGGATCACCGCGTGAGGCGGCCCGTGGTGGCGG
Organism: Armatimonadota bacterium; assembly: GCA_020028535.1. Lineage (GTDB taxonomy): Bacteria > Sysuimicrobiota > Sysuimicrobiia > Sysuimicrobiales > Kaftiobacteriaceae > Kaftiobacterium. The sequence goes on from JAIBHM010000008.1 coordinate 14,974, forward strand.
AAAGCCTCGAGGAGATCGGGCGCCTCCAGCACGACGAGATCCGCAGCCCCGCCGGGCCGGAGTTCATGCGGAGGCAGCCCAAGCGCCCGCGCCGCATCCCGCGTCACCATGTCGTAGAGGCGCTCCCGGTCGTGCTCGGTTGTCATCCAGAACAGGTGGCTTGCCAGGAATGCTACTTCGAGCATGTTATGTCGTCCGTAGGGATAGTAGGCGTCCGAGATGTCATCCTGCCCCAGGCAGACAGTGATGCCCGCGGCCATGAGATCACGCACCGGCACATGAAGGGGACCTGTATGCGGATTGGTGACGACGGCGAGCCGGGCGGCCTGGAGCAACGCGATGATGTCGCGAAGGTAAGACGCGTCGTAGCGCGCCATCGCCCGAGCGTGATGGGCCACCACCCGCCCCTCCCAGCCGGCGTCAATCGTCTTGCGCGCCAGCAACTCCAGAGTCCGAAGAGCCGGGTTTCCCGCGTCATCAACAAGCATCGAAATGGGACGATCGGAATCCACGGCGATCTGAAACATCGCGTCGATGTGAGCCTGCGCATCGCGAGGCGAGGCTTCGATCCACGGAATGCCTCCCACGACATCGGCCCCGCGCTCCACGGCCTCCCGGACCAGCGCTGCGGCCCCCGGTTCACGGACCACCCCCTCCTGAGGAAATGCCACCACCTCCACGGTGACCTCGCGGGCGAACTCCGTGCGCGCCTGCAGCAGCGCCGCGACCCCTTCGAGGCGGGCCCTCCGGTCTACGTCGGCAAACGCCCGGACGTGGGTGACGCCAAAGGTGACGGCCTCTCGGAGCGCGGTGCGAACGTTTGGCAGGATCCAGTCGCGATGATAGCGCTCCTTCACGCGCGCGGCGAGATCGATGGCCAGATGCGCCTCCGCCATCTCAGCGCCGTGATAGGCGCGCAGGGCTTCTTCATCGAGCATCCTCAGCGTGTACACCTTGTCCAGATGGAGGTGAGGGTCGACGAATGATGGCGTGACCAAACGGCCTGCCGCGTCGACGTCTCGCGCGGCCGGCCCGAGCCGGGAGTGCATCGCGGCAATCCGCCCCGCCGTGATCCCGATGTCGGTGAGGTCGGAGGCGCCGCGCGTACGCGCGTTCCTGATGGCGAGGTCGAAGGAAGACACCGAAGAGCTACGGGATGCGTCGAGCCGCGGCGAGAGGCTTGCCGAGCCGTTGGTCATCAAGGGCCAGTGCGCGGCGGACGTAATGCAGGCTGGCACGCCACAGGAGGAAGATGAAGGGGATGATGGTCAGGGCGAGCCAGGTACCGGTGAAGATCGCCGCGTCATAGGCGGCGTGCGCGGCGGCCGCAAGGAGCAAGCCGCCGAAGAACCAGAGCGGGCCCGAGCGCCCCGCGAACTTCGCGACGCCAACATAAAAACCCATGACGGCGCCGAAAAATGCATGTCCCGGCACGGAGAGCACGGCGCGCAGGATGGCCACATCCGTGCCGCCCTGCAGCACGTATCCGATGTTCTCGACGGTGGCGAATCCGAGCGAGGCGGTTACAGCGTAGAGAATGCCGTCCATGACCTCGTCGAAGTGCGCGTGGCGGAAGACGCTCAGATACAGCGCGCCGAGTTTCGCCGACTCTTCGACCGCGCCGATGATGAGCGCGGCGAGCGCGGTCGAGGGGGCAAACGAGTCGGCCAGGTCGATGCCGGCGGCGCGGAATGCCAGCGCCTCGATGAACACGGCGCCGATCGCGGCAAGCCCGCCGATGACGAACACCCGGCCCACGAGGTGACGGGGTTCCGGCCTGAGGTGATCGCGGCGGCGGAAGTACCAGACCCAGAAAACCCCCGGCGCGATCGCGAGGGCGAGCAGCCACATGGCCGCCCTATTTCGCGGAGGAGAATGCGAACCCTACAGGGGTGCAGCGATTACGCTGTCCCGACGAGCTTCCTCACGACATACGGCAGGATCCCGCCGTGGCGGTAATATTCCACATCGATCGGAATGTCCAATCTGGCGATTACCTGAAACTCCCGCTCCGTTCCATCGTTGCGGAGCGCGCGCACCGTGACCATCTGACCCGGGCGGAGCCCTGCGGCGATGCCCGTGATGTCGAAGAGTTCGGTTCCGTCCAGCCCCAGCGTCTCCGGGGAATCGCCCGGGAGGAACTGCAGCGGCAGGATACCCATGCCGATCAGATTGCTGCGGTGGATGCGCTCGAAACTTGCCGCGATGACCGCACGAACGCCGAGAAGATTCGGGCCCTTGGCTGCCCAATCGCGCGAGCTGCCAGCCCCATACTCCGCGCCGGCGAACACGATCAGCGGCGCGCCGTCTGCCTGGTACCGCATCGCCGCATCATAGATCGATAGAAGGTCACCGGAAGGCAGGTGCGTAGTCCATCCACCCTCGCGGCCGCCGCCCAGCCGGTTTCGAAGGCGGACGTTGGCGAAGGTTCCCCGCATCAGCACCTCGTGATTCCCGCGCCGGGCGCCGTAGGTATTGAAGTCGAACGGCTGCACACCGTGCTCGAGGAGGTACCGGCCGGCCGGACTATCTTTGGGAATCGATCCGGCAGGCGAGATGTGATCGGTGGTCACTGATTCCCCCAAAGCGGCCAGCACCCGCGCCCTGCGGATGTCCGACGGCGGCAGCGGGGACGTGGTCAGCCCGCTGAAGAACGGCGGCCACTGGACGTAGGTCGAGTGTGCGTCCCAGCCGTAGACTTCAGTTTCCGGCACGGGCAGGGTGCGCCACGTTTCGTCCCCGTGGAAGACATCCCGGTAGCGCTCCGCGAACAGCTCCGGCGAGACGGCGGTCTCGATGACAGCCCTGATCTCCGCATCACCCGGCCAGATGTCGTGGAGGTACACCGGGTTGCCCCGGCGGTCTGTGCCGAGAGGGTCCTTCGTCAAATCCATATGGACCGTCCCCGCGAGCGCGAAGGCGACCACAAGAGGCGGTGATGCCAGGTAACTGGCGCGAACCAGCGGGTGGATGCGCCCGTCGAAGTTCCTGTTGCCGCTGAGCACAGCGACCGTGACCAGGTCGTTGGCGGTAATCGCATCGGCCACGGGTTGCGCGAGCGGCCCGCTGTTCCCGATGCAGGTAGTACAGCCGTATCCGACCGTGTGGAAGCCGAGCGCCTCGAGATACCTGGTCAGGCCGGCGCGTTCGAGGTAGGCGCTCACCACCGCTGAGCCGGGCGCGAGACTGGTTTTGACCGTAGGACCTACGGATAGGCCACGTTCGACGGCGTGCTTGGCGATGAGTCCCGCGGCAATCATCACCTCAGGGTTTGACGTGTTGGTACACGACGTGATGGCCGCGATAACCACTGATCCATGTCCAAGCTCCGCAGCCCGGTCCCCGATCCGTACCTGCACGACCGGCGGACGCTCGGCCACCGCCACGCCCCCCGCCGGCCCTGTCGGCGCGGTCGCCGCCATCCGCTCCGCGAACGCGGCACGGAAATTCGGCCCCGCATCCTGCAGCCTCACCCGGTCCTGTGGACGTCGAGGGCCGGCCAGGCTCGGCTCGACGGCGGAGAGATCCAGTTCCACGACCTGGTCGTACACGGGCTCTGGATCGCCGGGTGTCCGGAACATGCCCTGAGCGCGCGAGTACGCCTCGACCAGCCGCACCTGCGCCTGGCTCCGTCCGGTCATGCGCAGGTACCCAAGCGTCTCATCGTCAATGGGGAACATCGCCGCAGTGGCCCCGTATTCGGGCGACATGTTGGAAATCGTCGCCCGATCAGGAAGCGTGAGCGCGCCCAGGCTGGGGCCAAAGAACTCGACAAACTTTCCGACGACACCCACCGTCCGCAGCAGCTGCGTGACGGTCAGCACGAGGTCCGTCGCGGTGACACCCTCCGCAAGCGTACCGACCAGGCGGAACCCGACCACTTCAGGCCGGGTCAAATACATTGGCTGGCCGAGCAGGACCGCCTCGGCCTCAATCCCGCCCACCCCCCAGCCCAGGACGCCGAGCGCATTGATCATCGTCGTGTGCGAGTCGGTGCCCACGAGCGTATCCGGCAGGGCGAATGGCGGGTCGTTGGGTGCTCCCCGAGTGGTCACAACCTGGGCCAGGTACTCCAGATTCACTTGGTGGACGATGCCGGTTCCCGGCGGAACCACGCGCATGTTGTCGAACGCGCGCTGGGCCCACCGCAGCAGCAGGTAACGCTCCCGGTTGCGTGCGTATTCGAACTCGACGTTGCGGGTAAACGCCGCCGGGGTACCGTAGACATCCACCTGAACCGAGTGGTCGATGACAAGGTCGGCGGGGACGATCGGGTTTACCCGGCGGGGATCACCGCCGAGCCGGCGGACCGCATCGCGCATCGCGGCGAGGTCGACCACCACTGGAACGCCGGTGAAGTCCTGCAGCAGCACACGCGCCGGCAGGAACGGAAACTCTCCGCCGGCAGGTCCCCCCGGCTGCCAGGCGGCAAGGGTGTCGACATCCCCCCAGGTAAACGGCTCCGTCCCCGCCTGCCGGACCAGACCCTCGAGCAGCACCTTGACGGTGAACGGCAGGCGATCCAGCCCCACGGCGATACGGTCGCCGAGGGCGGCCAACGGAGCGTAGCGGACCGTCCCATCCGGTCCTGTCAGCGTGCTGCGAAATTGCCGGGTGTTGCTGCGCGACACGGTGATCCTCCCGACGATTGGCGGCGATGTTGCGCCACCACATCAGTATACAACTCGACGCGCGCTCGCCGGGTGATCACAATTTCCAGACCGGGTGAACCTTCGGTCAAATGCGCGCAAAGTTCCGTGCGTCATACTGCCGGGGGCGCAGGCTGCATTCCCCGCACCCTGGCGCTCCAGATCGCCGCCCACAATGCCCCGAACCCGGTGCAGATCGCCAGCAGGCGGAAGAGCCACCCCACGAACGGGAGCGCCACCAGGATCATCAGCACAAGGACTCCCAGCGCGTACGTGAGATACGGAGACACTGCCCCCTGCCTCCCGCCCAGTCTGCGCACGATCGCCTCGCCGAGCCACGCTGTGACAAACACCTGACCCGGATACAGCGTGGCAAAGTACAGGAACATCACCACGAGCGCCACCGGTATGCCGATGAACGTCACGAGGAGCAGGATCACGGCGAACGGAACCACGACGGCCAGGACAAAGCCGGTCAGCAGGCTCATGCCGAAGCGTCCGCCTACCCGGTCCTTCACCCGGTGCACGGCGCGCGGCGCAACGGCGACCATGATGAATCCGATGACCAGCAGCCAGATGGCCTCGATCACCCGTCCGGCAAATCGAAAACCGAACCGCGACGCGGGGTTCAACATGGACCGCGATCTGGACGGCCGTGCCACGCGCGTGACCTGACCGGTCACCTGGGCACCGGGTTGGATCTCGATCGGACGTCTTGACGAGTACCGCAGTGAGCCGTTGATCCGGGCGGTCGGCAGCAGCACCACCTCATCCGCCTGCGCTTCCACGTTTCCGTCGATCGTCCCGGCGATCGTCACCGATCCGCCGGTCAGATAGGCGTTGCGGTGGACTCTTGCGGAGACCTGGACGCTGCCTGCGGCGACAACCAGGTCGCGTCCGACCTCAGCCCCTCGCTCGACGTTGACATTGCCGCCGGCCAGGACTGCGTCGGTGCCGATGCGCCCGCCCACAGCAAGCGTTCCGGCCGCTGCGCGTATGCTCCGACCGACCGATCCACGAATGGTGACGTTGCCGCCTGAGACAAGGATACCGCCGGTGGCGGGACCGCTGAGTGTCACCGTTCCGCCTGCGGCGACGACGTCTCCGTCGACCTCCCCGGTTACCTCCACCGTACCGCCGGCAACGTAGAGATCGTCCCGGATCTGCTCCGTGACGATGACCGTACTGCCGGCCCGCGGCACAAATGCCGTGGCCTGGATGGGAACTGCGAGAACAAGAGCAAATGAGAGTGCAACTGTCAGCCGGTAGCCCCTCATGATCGAATCCCCCTACGCGCCAGCCTTTCTTGGCAAAACGCCGAATGCGGCGCAGAATTCCCCGCGAATGTCCCGGGCAATTCGGCGCCGCAAGAGGATAGAACGAACCAGTATACTGGACGTAAGACCACGCACCGGGAGGCCCCATGGTTGAATCGGTCCGCCCCAGGCGCATCCTCGTTCCGACCGATTTTTCGCCCGGCGCCGAAAGCGCGCTGGAGTGGGCCAAGGCGTTGGGTGAAGCGTTCCGGGCAGAAGTCCTGCTGCTCCACGTCCTGGACCTCACCATTGGCGCGCTGGCCGGATTCCCTGCCAACGTGGCAATGGTTCCGGCGGCGGGGGAGTTGCTGGAGCGGATCCGCGTCGAGGCACAGCAGGAGATGGCCAAAGTCTCGGGCCGGATGCCGGGGGCGCGGACGATCATCCGCGAAGGCATGCCTCGCTCCATGATCCTCGATGTCGCGCGCGAGGTCGGCGCGGACATGATCGTCATGGGGACACACGGTCGCACGGGCCTGACACACGTGTTCTTCGGGAGCGTGGCCGAGCACGTCGTGCGGCACAGCCGCATCGCCGTGCTCACCGTGCGCCAGCGCACGGAGTGAGGACCCCGGGTAAAACCCTTTCGCCAATGCTTTCACATCTCGACGTCTCCGATCTGCTGAACTCGCCGCGCCGTGATGTCCTCTCCATCGCGCTGGATGTCGATCCGACGAAACCCGAAAATCAGGCGGAACCGCCGGCGTACCGCATCTGGCTCCGCAACGAACTGCGGGCGCTGCTGGACCAACTCCCCAAGGATGAACGAAAGCGCATAAAGGAGATCATCGGGCGGGTGGAGGCCTTCATCGAGCAAGAGCGGCCACAGGGTCGTGGTCTCGCCATCTTCGCCGCCGACGATCTGTGGCGCGTCCACGTCCTGCCGGTGCCGCTGAGAAACCTGGTGCGCTTCGGCCGCCCCGACGTACTGCCGCTGCTGTGGGCGGCCGACGAATACGAACCCTACGCCGTCCTGGCGGTCAATCGCGAGCGGGCGGTGCTGCTGATCGCCTATCTCGGGGGCACCGTCGTGGCGGAAGCCGACGTGCTCGAGCTCGACACCAGGCACTGGCGCTTCAAAAGCGGGCGACCGCCCACGTTCACCAAGGCGATGGGCACCGGCGCGAGCCGCGGGACGGAACGGGACACCTTCGAGGCGCGCGTCGAAGACCACCTGCGCAGGCTGTGGTCCGGCGCCGCCGAAGGCGCGGATCGCTGGCTCCAGGAAGCCCGTGTCGACCGCTTGATCATCGCCGGGCCGGAAGAAGCCGCGAGCGCGGTGCGCAACCTCCTGCCGCCGGCCGCGCGGGCAAAACTCGTGGCGGTCGTGCCGGTCCCGGGGGAGGCCGACCCGGACGAGATCCACCGGTTGACCATGCGCGTGGCGCTGGACGAAGAGCACCGGCGCGAGCGCGCGCTGGTGGAGGACCTGCTTGCGCGCGCACCAGCAGGAGCGGGAACGGTCGTCGGGCTCGGACCCGCCCTTGATGCCCTGGCGCGGGAACAGGTCATCACGCTCGTCGTAGACCGCGACGTGGACGGCCAGGTGCACCGCTGCACCAGATGCGGATTCGTGACCGCCGACCCTCGTCCGAGCTGTCCTGTGTGCGGCGGACCGCAAGAACACACCGGATTGACCCAGGTGCTCCCGCTGCTCGCACGGCAGAACGGGGCCCGCGTCGAGACCGTCAGCGGAGAGGCCGCCGCGCAGCTCCGCGCGCACGGGGGAATCGGCGCGATCTTACGGTACAGCGTCCCGTAGCGAGCGCTTACAGGAGGTCACCAGCCGCGGACAAAAGAGACGACGGCGTGGACAGGTCACGCCGTCTCCTGGTCTGGCTCCTCGCCCCCGTCATACTCGCCGCCATGGGGACGGTGGTATACCTCAGCCGCCGAATGCCTCCCCCGCCCACCCAAACATCCCGGCCGGCGCCGGACTTCCGGCTGAACGGCTTCGACGGCAGGCCGCTTGCGCTTTCCGACCTCAGCGGGCGTGTGGTCGTGCTGAACTTCTGGGCGTCGTGGTGCACCCCGTGCAAGCAAGAGATGCCGAACCTGGAACGCCTCTGGCTGGAATTCAAAGACCGCGGCGTCGTCGTGTTGGGCATCGATGTGCAGGATGACATCGAGGACGCGGCCGCGTTCTTGAAGGCGCTCGGCATCACGTACCCCAACGTCTTCGACCCCGACCAGGACCGGCTCATCGCATATCAAGTGACCGGGATTCCAACCACTATCTTCATCGACCGCGCACAGCGCATCCGAGGCAGGTTCGCGGGAGGATACCTGGGCGAGGCGGGTTACGCCGAGTTACGCCGCCAGGTCCTCGCGCTGATGTCCGCGCCGCCGTAGGCGGTGCGAAAGTAATGGTCATTTGATCTGTCTCCAGGAAGACTTTGTGGCGGCGTCAAATCCTGGCAGAAGGTTCTCCGGAGAAAGATTTCTGATAGGAGGGATACATGTGAAGCGTTCCCGAGTGCTCCTCCGCCTGATGCTTGTGGCGGGCCTGGCGCTCGTTCTTCTGGTGCCGCAGGCCGGTCTGGCGCAGCAGCAGCGTGCCGGCTGGCCGCGGTCTGTCACGATCGGGTCGGCCAGCATCGGCGGCGTCTACTTCGTGGTGGCCGGTGGCTACGCGCGGGTGATCGGTGAAAAGATGGGGCTCGCCGCAACCAACCGCGTCACCGGCGGCCCGGTGCAAAATGTCCAGCTCGTCGGCACGAAGGAGATCGAACTGGGGATGGTGACCACGGGACCGGCGTATGAGGCCTGGAACGGGATCGGGGAGTTCAAGGGCAAAAAGATCGACACCTTCCGCGTCGCGTTCCCAATGTACACGTCGTACGCTCACTGGATGGTTGACGCGAACTCGCCCATCCGGTCCGTCACAGATCTGACCGGCCGCGTCGTCAGCCTGGGCCCGCGGGGCGGGTCTGCCGAGTTCGTGGGCGATCGAGTGATGCAATTATTCAGCGTGAAGCCGCGACGCGTCGTCTACCTCGGGTTTGCCGACGGGGCATCCGCCATGCGGGATGGTGTGGTGGACGGCAACTTCGGCGTGATCGGGGTGCCCGTGCCGGCCTGGGTCGAGGCCTCGGTCACGCGCCCGGCGCGTTTCTTTGGATTCACCCCGTCCCAGATTGAGACACTCACGGCGCAGTATCCTTACCTGGCCCGCGCGGCAATCCGGGCCGGCGTCTACCGCGGGCAGGACCAGCCGATCCAGACGGTCCAGATGTGGAACGCTGCGATCGTGCACAAGGACATGCCTGAAGAAAGACTTCGTCTACGAGCTGGTACGAACGATCTTCGCCAACACCGACTTCCTGGAGACGGTCCACCCCACGGCCGGCGAAACGATTCCCGTGAATATCGACTACATTAGATTGCCATTGCATCCGGGCGCCGTGAAATTCTTCCGGGAGCGCGGTGTCAAGCTGCGGGACCAGCACATCCCACCGGAGATGAAGCGCTAATCCCGTGAGCAGGGAGCCGGCCGGTCTGCCGGTCGACACCACGCAGCTCGGGGACGCCTCCGAACTCACCACACGCATGCTGGCCGGCCCGCTTCGATCGCTCGTTCGAGTGATCGGGGCGGGCATGGCCATCTATCACCTGTTTGTCCTGGGCCGGTTCTTCGGTATTGTGACCGACCCGCAGAAGCTCTATGCCATGCACCTTACGTTCGTGGTGGTGCTGGCGTTTCTGCTCATCCCCGCCCGCCGCGGTCAACCCCGGCCAACT
>JAIBHM010000190.1 GCA_020028535.1 Armatimonadota bacterium
GGTTAGAGCCGGAGTACAGCGGGTTCGTCGGCGCGAGGGCCTCCGCGGAAGGCATCGCCTGGCCGTGCCAGACGAGATCCGCGATCGCCTTGCGGTTCAGGGCCCAGGACAGCGCCTGCCGCACCTCTTTCTTGTCGAAGGGCGGCTTCGTGGAGTTGATGAGGAAGAGGTCGGGGAAGAAGGCGCCGTCGGGGTTGGCCTTGACTTGTGTGGATTGCTTGAAGTCCTTGACCATCTGCAGAGGGACCTGCTCCACCCAATTCAGCTCGCCCTTCTGCAACCCCGTGAGGCGCACCGTGTCGTTGGCAATGGCCTTGAAGATGACACGGTCCACGTAAGGGCGCCCGCTCTTGAAGTAGCGGTCCCAGCGTTGGAGCGTGATGTGGTCGTCCTTCACCCACTCCACGAGCCTGAAGGGACCGGTGCCGACCGGCTTGAGCTTGGGATCGGACGATTCGATGGCTTTCTTATTGACGACCTCGAGCACCGCGGCCAGCGAGGCGATGAGCCCACCCCAGTTGGGCTTGGTGATGATCCGGATCCTGGTGGGGCTCACCACCTCGGACCCCTCCATCGGCGACAGGAAGACTGCGTTCGCAGCGCCGAGCTTTTTGTCGAAGAGGCGGTCGAACGTGTACTTCACGTCGGCTGCCGAGAATTTCTCGCCGTTGTGGAACCAGGCGTTGTCGACCAGGTCGAACTCCCAGGTTGTGGGGTTCACCTGTCGCCAGCTCTTGGCGAGTCCGGGGACGAACTTGTAGTTGCGGTCGACGTAGACGAGCTTGCTGAAGACGTTCTGATAAACCTGCATCGAAGAGTACAGCTCCGCGAACGCGGGATCCATGTTCACGGGTTTGTCGATCGTGGCCGCCGTGATAAACCTGCATCGAAGAGTACAGCTCCGCGAACGCGGGATCCATGTTCACGGGTTTGTCGATCGTGGCCGCCGTGATCGTTCCGCCGCGTTTCGGCGCTGCCAGCGCTGCTGTGGGACGCAGCAGTGTGCCTTCTACGCCCGCCGAGCGCAGCAACGCGGGAATCGCTCCAGATACAGCCGTGAGCCCACCCAACACGCTCAGCCCGGCGAGCAACTCCCGCCGGGTGATCAGACCCCGTTTGAACTTGCCGACGAGATCCGCGACCTGTTCTTCTTGCAATCGTTTCATCTCCCCACCTCCCCTGTTAGGATGCCTGCCGAGATCTCTGCGTTCGCCACACGCGCCGCTTCGCGCAGCGTCCAGATCACGCGGTTCTGTCCTCGCATGAGATGTGCCTGAATGAAACCCCTCGTCTCAGGATGGGCCGACCCCAGCTGCCTGGCCGGCGCAAGGTCCGGGAGCGGCGGCACCGGCACTGCCGGATCGTGGCGGAAACGGTCGGCTCGCGCGAAGTTCAGTTTGACAAGTCGGCGGCCAATGGCCCGTAGTTTGGCATTGGCCGCCCGTAGTTCGGCATTGGCCGCCCGTAGTTCGAAATCGGAAATAGGCCGAGACGCGAGGCCTGTGGCATGCGCGTAGAACCGATCAAGCGCACCCTCCAGCGCCTCGGTCTCCCGCAGCGCGGGCGAAAAGTCGAAGTACGCACCGGCCGCCTCCTGGTAGGCCGCCAGCGTCTCCCTGAGCTCCCTGACCGTCGCGCGGAAATCCAGCGGGTGGACGGGCGCGTTGAGGGCGCGCACTACCGCGGTGGCATACGCGCGAAGGTCGCGCGACAGGTTCGCCTCGTCGAACATCTCGAGTGTGTCACCCTCGGTATGCCAGGCGATGTTGGCACCGCAGCCGCCGACGGGGTAGTATCCCTTCTCTTCGAGCAGCGCCTTGGGCATCGTGCTGAACAGCATGAAGAATCCGCTCAGGCCCAGATTGTTGAACGACCAGTCGCCGGCGCGATGAGCGCGCTCCCCGAACGACGGTTTCCCCGTCGCGTCGCGGATCGCCGCCTGCGCGAACGCCTCGGCCTCCGGCATCCAGGAGATGTCCTCGTACTCAGTGGCCCACCTGCATCCCGGGGAGTCGATGTTCATGTGCGCAAGACAGTTCTCCACGAGGTCGAGCGCGTGCGTGTCGGCGTACCAGGTCGAACCGGCGTAGCGGCCTGTGGAGTGCCCCGCCCACCACGCCACCCGGAGCGTGCGGCGGAGGTGGTCCCGGTGCGTCCAGAAGACGCGGGCCAGCTCCAGCAGCGCCGCGTCGCCCACGGCGTTGTCGCCGATTCCAACGTGCCAGGAGTCGATGTGCCCGTGCGCCAGCAGGAAGATCTCCGGCTCCTCGACCCCGCGGATCTCCGCAACGACCACCGGACAGCGCATCCATCCCTCGCGCAGCCGCGTGTGCAGCGCTACTTCTAACCCTCCGTCCTGCGCATGGCGGATCAGCCGCTCTCCGTCCGGCCGGTTCACGCTGACTACCGGCACCGCCGGCTTGCGGGGCAGGGAGTCCAGATCAGGCGCTCCCCAGATAGTCGTGCAGATCATCTCGTGGATGGCCTCACCGGGATGGATGAAGACGATGCCGGATGCGCCCCGCTGCTGGATCGTGAGCACTTTCTGTGGAGAAGGAAAGCCCTCGGTGAGCACGACCCGCCCCCGCACGTCCCCCGCACCGTTTGACAGCGGCGCGTCGAACGTGTCCGCCGCCGTGCCGTGGCCTGATGGTATGTAGACGGCGTGTCCCCGAAGGGGACCGCCGTCGGTACTAACAGAGAATGATGGCGTCTTCGCACGCATCATCCGTGGTTCAGGCTCCAGCACCTCCAGTGACGCCTGCTCTGGAATACTGAGATACAGCAGCGGCTCGTGCACGGTGTGGGGCACGCCCCACTCCCGGAGCTGTGAGGCGACTTCCCGCGCCGCCGTCCATTCGGCCTCGGTGCCGGATTCGCGCACGAGATCAGCGAAGCGGCGGATCAGCGCGCGCGGCGCCTCGAGCGAGATGGTCTGCACCAGTTCCGGCTCGATCTGATCGCGATAGGTCACACGCGTCCTCCTGCTGCTGCGCGCGTGGCCTTCCTCGAGCGACGCGGCAGCCAGTCGTAGCTCTGTTTGGGAATCTCGAGCACCAGCGACGTCTCGGTCCGATTCAACCCCGGCACGCGGGCGAGGTCCTGCATCAGAAAGCGCAGCAGGTCCTGCGTCGTAGGAAGCACAACCTCGATGATGGCGTCGAACGTCCCGGTGGTGATCGCGATGTAGCGCACGGCGTCGAGCGCGCGCAGGCGGATGAGGGCCTCGTCCATGCGCTGGCGGGCCACGTTGAGGCCGATGATCGCCACGACGTCCATCCCCACCTTGAAGGGGTTGGCCACTCCGACGATGCGCAGGTAGCCTTCGTCGAGCAGCCGCGTCACCCGCTTGCGGATGGTCCCCTCGACCACACCGAACCTCTCCGCCATCGCACTGTACGGCACACGTCCATCATCTTGCAGCGCGCCGATGATCTCGAGGTCGAGCGGGTCGAGCCCTCCGTGGTTGCGCATCAGTGCACCTCCTCCGGTCCCTCGTACAGATGACAGGCCACCCGTACTCCCTCGATCGCTCTCAACGCGGGACGCACGGTCCGGCAGACATCCATGACCATCGGACAGCGGTCGGCAAACGGACAGCCCACTGGCATGTGGAGAGGGGTCGGGACGCCCTCAGAGATCTTGACCAGACGGTCCGCCTGGGCGGGATCGGGATCCGGGACAGCCGCCACCAGCGCCTGCGTGTACGGATGCTTGGGCCGGCCGATGACCTCCGCGGTCGGACCGATCTCACAGATGGTGCCGAGGTACATCACGGCGGTCGTCGTGCACATGTAGCGGATCAGCGCGAGGTCGTGGGAGATGTACACCGTCGTCAGACCGCGCCGCCGGGTGAGGTCCCGCATCAGGTTCAGCACACCCGCGCGCACGGAGACGTCGAGCATCGAGACGGGCTCGTCCGCTACGAGGAGCCGGGGCTCGACCAGCAGGGCCCGCGCGATGACCACCCGCTGCAGTTGCCCTCCGCTGAGGTGGTGCGGGAACTTCATGAAGAAAGACTCGGGCGGGTCGAGGTGTACCTGGCGCAGGGCGTCGGCCACGCGTTCCACCCGGTCCAGCGTGGAGACGCCCATGTTGTGGATGATGAGCGGCTCGAGCATCGAACGCAGGATCGTAAACCTCGGGTTGAGCGCCTCGTACGGGTTCTGGAAGATGAACTGCACCTGTCGACGGTAGCCGAGCAGATCCCGTCCTTCAAGGTCGCTGATATCGCGCCCGGCGAAGCGTATCGCGCCTGAGGTGGGGCGCAGGAGCTTTAGAATGAGTTTGGCGGTGGTCGTCTTCCCGCACCCGCTCTCGCCCGCGAGGCCGAGGCTCTGCCCCTGTTCAACGTTGAAGGAGACGCCGTTCAGGGCATGCACCAGGCGCCGGCCGCCGAAGATGGAATCGATCATCCCGGCGTGCAGCGTGTAGTGCTTCTCGAGATTCGCGACCTCGAGCAGCGCCATCAGTGCGCCTCCCGGGGTGCGGAACCGACCGCGTCCCCCGCCATCCGAGCGAACGCCTCGGCAGCCTGGACCCGCAGCGCCGGAGCCTCGTGAGCCCGATGGCACGCGGCCTCCTGTCCGTCGGCGGCGGCACGAAGCAACGGGTCCTCCTCCCAGCAGCGCGGAATGGCGAACGGGCATCGGGCGGCGAAGGCGCACCCCTGCGGCGGGTGGGCCAGGTCGGGCGGATAGCCTTCGATCGGCACCAGGTACTCCTGCTCCGCCCGGAGGCTCGGAAACGCGTTGCGGAGTCCCATGGTGTACGGGTGGCGCGGCTCCGCGAATACCCGGCGCACCGTACCGGACTCAACGATCCGGCCCGCGTACATCACCGCGACGTCGTCGCAGAGAGTCGCCACCACCGAGATGTCGTGGGTGATCAGCAACAGGCTCACCCCGAGCGCCTCCCGCAGGTCGCGTAGCGTCTGCAAGACCTGATGCTGGACGATGACGTCCAGCGCCGTCACAGGCTCGTCGGCGATCACGAGCTGCGGCCGCAGCGCCAGCGCCAGGGCGATGACCGCGCGCTGCTTCATGCCCCCGGAGAGCTCATGAGGATAGAGACGT
>JAIBHM010000191.1 GCA_020028535.1 Armatimonadota bacterium
CGCGATGGACGTGAACCTGATCACCCCGGTGGCGCTGGAGGAAGGGTTGCGGTTCGCGATCCGGGAAGGCGGGCGGACCGTGGGCGCCGGCGTCGTCGCCAAGGTCACGGAGTAACGCCATGGCGCAGAAGATTCGTATCAAGCTGAAGGCGTTCGACCACAAGGTGCTCGACCAGTCGGCAGAGCGGATCGTGGACACCGTGCGGCGGACCGGCGCGCGGGTCAGCGGCCCGGTGCCGCTGCCGACCGCGCGGAACCTGTTTTGTGTGATCCGCTCGCCACACATCGACAAGGAATCGATGGAACACTTCCAGCTGCTTACCCACAAACGGCTCATCGACATACTGGAGCCCACACAGAAGACGGTGGATGCCCTGAGCCACCTGGACTTGCCGGCCGGCGTGGATATCGAGATCAAACTGTAGGCGGGACAGCGATGACCGTGATTCTTGGACGAAAAGTTGGGATGAGCCAGATCTTCGACGACCAGGGCAACATCGTGCCGGTCACGGTCGTCGAGGCTGGGCCGAACGTGGTGACGCAGGTCCGCACTCCGGACCGGGACGGGTACACCGCCGTCCAAGTGGGGATCGGGGCGGTGGTCGACCGCAAGGTGAACAAGCCGATGAAGGGCCACTTTGCCAGGGCGAAGACCGCGCCGCGGCGCGTGCTGCGCGAGTTCCGCCCCACAGAGGGCGAGTCGTATGCGGTCGGTCAGGAGATCACCGTGGGCGCCTTCGGCAGCGGCGACGTCGTGGATATTGTCGGCACGAGCAAGGGCCGCGGGTTCAGCGGCGCGATGAAGCGCCACAACTTCAGCGGCCAGCGCAAAACGCACGGCGTCTCGCTGATGCACCGGGCGATCGGGTCGATCGGCATCTCCGACGTGGCGCGGGTGTGGCCCGGCAAGCGGATGCCCGGTCGCTATGGCGGGACGCGTGTGAGTGTGCGCGGTCTGCGCATCGTCAAGATCGATGCTGAGCGCAATCTCCTGCTGATCAGGGGCGCTGTGCCCGGTCCGCGGGGGAGCCTGGTTATTGTCAAAAAGCGCGCGAAACCCGCCGCCCGCGCCAAAGGGTGAGGGGAATGGCACAGGCACAGATCTTTGACGCGAAGGGCAAGGACGCGGGGTCGCTCGATCTGCCGGAGTCGGTCTTCGGGATTGTCCCCCACAAGGCCGTGATGCACGAAGTCCTCGTTGCGCAGCTGGCGGGACGGCGGCTCGGCACGCACTGGACCAAGACCCGCAGCGAGGTCGCGGGCAGCACACGCAAGATTTACCGGCAAAAGGGCACCGGTCGAGCCCGGCACGGCAGCCGCAAGGCGCCGCTCTTCAGGGGCGGAGGCATCACGTTCGGGCCGAAGCCGCGCGACTACGCCCAGGCCACGCCCAAGAGGGTGCGCCGGCTCGCGCTGCGGTCGGCCCTGTCGGCGAAGGCCGCCGACGGCAAGGTTGTCATCGTGGAACAGTTTCAGTTGGAAGCGCCTAAGACCAAGGCCGTGGTCGAGGTGATCGACCGCCTGCCGGTGGCCGGCAAGACGCTCATCGTCACGGCCGCTACGGATGCGATCCTCGTGCGCTCGGCGGCCAACCTGCCGGGTATCAAGGTGGCGGCGGCCGGCAGCCTCAACCTGCACGACGTGATGGCCGCGGACTATGTCGTATTCACGCGGCCGGCAGTCGATGCCGTGGTGGAGGTGCTGGGACGATGACCGACGTCCGTACGGTGATCCGGCGGCCGATCCTCACCGAGAAGAGCATGCGCGGATCGGAGGCCGGCAAGTATACCTTCGAGGTCGCGGGCGATGCCAACAAGATCACTATCAAGGACGCGGTGGAGCGGTTGTTTGACGTGAGCGTGACCAAGGTGAACACCATCACGATTCACGGCCGGCGGAAGCGACGGGGTGCGCACGTCTACCAGTCGAGCGGCTACAAGAAGGCCGTGGTGACGCTGGCGCCTGGTCAAAAGATTGATCTCGAGACATTGACGTAACTCCGGGTTCGACCGGGGAGGCAGGCGACCGTGGGACTGAAAAAGTTCAAGCCAGTCACGCCCGGACGGCGGTTCATGACCGTCCAGACGTTTGAGGAGATCACGAAGCACAAGCCCGAGCCATCGCTCGTCGTGGCTCTGCGCAAGACCGGCGGGCGCAATGCGCAGGGCAAGGTGACCGCGCGGCATCGCGGAGGCGGGAGCAAGCGGCTATACCGTCTGGTGGACTTCAAGCGCGACAAGGACGGCGTGTCGGCCGTCGTGGCGGCGATCGAGTACGATCCGAACCGCTCCGCCAACGTCGCGCTGCTGCACTACAAGGACGGCGAGAAGCGCTACATCCTCGCGCCGGTCGGCCTCGCGGTGGGCGACACCGTGCAGTCCGGTCAGGAGGCAGAGATCCGTCCCGGGAATGCGATGCCGCTGCGCAACGTCCCCGTGGGCACAATGGTGCACAACATCGAGCTGTCTCCGAATCGGGGCGGGCAGATGGTGCGGGCGGCCGGCGCCGCGGCCCAGATCATGGCCAAAGAGGGCGACAATGCGCACGTGCGCCTGCCATCCGGCGAGGTGCGCCTGGTCCCCCTGCAGTGCCGGGCGACCGTCGGCCAGGTCGCCAACCTCGACTGGGACTCCGTCACGGGTGGGAAGGCGGGGCGCCAGCGCTGGCGCGGACGCAAGCCTTCGGTGCGCGGCATCGCCATGGACCCCAGCAGCCATCCGCATGGAGGCGGTGAGGGCCGATCGCCGATAGGCATGCCCGGACCGGTGACCCCGTGGGGCAAGCCGACGCTGGGGTACAAGACGCGCAAGCCCAAGCCCAGCGACAAGTTCATCGTGAAGCGGAGGAAGTAACGGCAATGGGTCGGTCAACGAAGAAAGGTCCGTTCGTCGACGAGCATCTGCTCAAGAAGATTCGCGAGCTGAACAAGAGCCGCGAGCGCCGTGTGCTCAAGACCTGGTCGCGGCGCAGCACGATTCTCCCCGAGATGGTGGGGCATACCATCGCGGTCTACGACGGGCACAAGCACATTCCGGTCTACGTCACCGAGCAGATGGTCGGGCACAAGCTCGGCGAATTTTCGCCGACGCGGATCTTCAAGGGCCACGGCACCGCCGCTGCGGCGGAACGGGCGACCGGCGTGGCTCCTGTCGCCGGGGCTCCGGGGGCGACTGCGCCGGCCACACCCGCGGCGCCAGGCGCGCCTGCGACGCAGGGATAGGGCGGAGAGAGAACGATGGAAGCCAAAGCGATTGCCAAGTACGTGCGTGTCTCGCCGTTCAAGGTGCAGCGGGTGGTGAGCCTGATCCGCGGCCGGCCGGTGCGAGAGGCTCAGGCGATGCTCCGGTACATGCCGAGCCGCACGGCGCAGGTGGTGGCCAAGGTCCTCAGGTCCGCGGTGGCCAACGCGGAGAACAATCTCGAGCTCGACGGGGACGCGCTGGTCGTCTCGCGCGCCTTTGTGGACAAGGGACCGTCGACGAAGCGGATGACGCCGCGGGCGCGCGGGCGCGCCGATATCCTCACGAAGCGGAGCAGCCACGTCACCGTCGTCGTGGCCGAGAAAGGACGATAGCCGTGGGTCAGAAAATTCATCCGATCGGGTTGCGGGTCGGGATCATCCGGGACTGGGAGTCCCGGTGGTTCGCCAAGGACATGGCACCCCTCATCGGGGAGGACATCCGGATC
>JAIBHM010000041.1 GCA_020028535.1 Armatimonadota bacterium
GGGAGCGCCCGGACGCGAGACCCAATCCCTGAGACACACGCGTAGACGCTGTGCCCTCGCTGCTCCAGGACGCGGGTTCGATTCCCGCCGCCTCCACCAATATTGCGAATGGCCCGATGCAGTGTCGGGGCCATTCGCGTTTTTTCTTCGCGGTCCCACCTACGAGGCCACATTGCAGGGCAGGGAACGTAGTGTGTATGACTAGACTCATTGTCATCCTATCGCTCGTGCTCCTGATCCCCGTCCAGAGCCTCGGCCGGCAGCCCCTGGATCGCGCGGTCTGGGCTGCATACCGCTGCGATGCTGAAGATAAATGCTATCGGGGCACGGCCTTTCACGTCGGCACCGGCATCTTCTACACGAATGCGCACGTGGCAATCGAGCACAAGGGCTTCGGTCCTCTGACCCTCGCCCGCGGAGCGTCCTTCCAGGACGAGCTCGGGACGGCGTCGATCGTATGCCTGAATCGCCGCGCGCTGACCGTGGGGAGCGCGAGCCCCTACGACATCGCGAAGATCCGGCTCGCCAGACCGCCCAACCTCCGGCTGGACGTCCCAGCGCTAACCACGACTGTGGCGCCGCTGCGCCCGGGACTGAACGTCACGATCATCGGCTACCCTGGACGCTCGTGGACACCGATCGTCTCGACGGCGGAGATTGAAGAAGTCGAAGGTGACACCTTTTCGCTGCGGCTGACCTCAGGCCGCGCAGGTCCAGGCTCGAGCGGGTCTCCAGTTCTGAACAACCGGAATGAAGTCATCGGGATCCTGTTCGGCCAGGACACGGTCGATGAGCTCTTCTACGCCACGACGCTCCGGTTTGCCGATCGCGTGTGCACCCCTCGCTAGGCCTGCGACAAATGCGAAAGGCGCCCGCTGAGGCGCCTCCCGTCTCCTACCGGATATGCGGCTCGCCTAGGTCGCGAGTAACGCGGCTCCTCGCACCGGGTCGAGGGTGATCTCCTGCGACGTCTCGGTCCGGGCAAACCCCACACCGCGCCGGCGACCTTCGATCCGCAGCCGGCTGGCGTGGCACACCGGGCATTGATGGACGACGATGCGCACCCACCGGCGGTCTTCCGGCCGCACCCGACCCTGGCGCACCCGCGCCAGAATCGCCCGCGCCTCCACCGGCCGGCGCTGGTTCATCGCCATCTCCCACTCCCGAACCGCCTGCATGTTGGCGCTTTCGATGAGTTGCCGCAACTCGTAGAATCGGCGATTCTTCCAGCAGAAGGGTACGTCAGTCAGCATCGACAGCATCCAGCCTGTCGCCACGATTGCGCCCACAATTTCAATCACCAGCCGCGCGCCGCCGACCCAGAACCCGACCTCCACGGGGAGGCGTACCCACCCCGGCAGCTGCCGTGCGAATGCCGCGCTTCCCTGCTCCACCAGCGTCTGCAGGTACTTCACACTCTCGAGAGCTTGCGCGGTCAGCGGGGCGAGCAGAGCGTTCGGGTGCGCCGCGACATAGTCCAGCAGCACCGCGCCGCTATAGGCCATCAAGCCGCCGAACTGCGCGAAGACTCGCATGCCGGACGTGTCGTAGATGGCGAAGAGACGGACGGCCAAGGCTGTGCCGATTGCCGCACAGCCGCCGATGAACAACGCGCCGACAGGAATGCCGCCGATCAGGTGAATGTGAGCGAGGTCGAAGCGGTGTCCGGCGTAGGCTACCGCCAGTGAGGTGACGGTAGTGAGACACAGGGCAACAAATGCGCCCACGGGGGGTCCCCTCCTTACTTTAGGGGTGCCCGGCCGATCCCCCGTTCAGGCCTATCCGGCGGTGACGTGTGCGTCTACCCGGAAACCCCGAGGGACAAGACACCATGCCTATCGCCGGCGTTGCCGGACCGCGCGCTCAATCCGGCGATCCGCCTCCCGCTCCGCTATGGCCGCCCGCTTATCGTATTGGCGCTTACCCCGGCCAAGGCCCAATTCCAGCTTCGCGATCCCCCGACGGAAGTAGAGGCGCAGCGGGACGAGCGTGTAGCCTTTTTGCTGTACGCGGCCGTACAGCCGGTCCACCTCGCGGCGATGGAGGAGGAGTTTTCGGGGCCGCAATGGATCGTGGTTGAAAATGTTGCCGGCCTCGTATGGCGGAATGTGCATGTGGTACAACCAGATCTCGCCGTCCTCGACCCGGGCGAACGATTCCTGAATGCTCGCGCGGCCGCCCCGCAACGACTTGACCTCGGTGCCGGTCAGCATCAGCCCGGCTTCGTAGGTCTCCTCAATGAAGAATTCGTGCCGCGCCTTGCGGTTGGCTGCGACGAGCCGCTCCCCGGTGGCCATGCCACTTTACCGCAACACAGATCCCAGCGCGATGCAGACCCCGCCGGCAATCCCCGTAGAGAGCTCGACAACACGGGTGTCCGGATGCGCAAGACCTCCACGCAGCGCAGCGACCGCGGCGAGAAACACGATGACCCATCCGGCAGTCTCGAGGAACGCGCCGAACGTCATCCGCCTCGCGCGCCTGAAATACCCGATGTGCTGGCGGATGATGACGATGAGCGTGAAGGCAGCAAGAATCCAGAAGACGATCAGGGTTGATCCGGTCACCGCACGCCTTTCACGGCCAGGAATCCAGTGCCGTCCGCAACCACGTCGCCGTCGCGCCGGCGCACCTGTGCCCGCCCGGTCATCATGCCTCCTTTGCTGCCCGTCGGTTGCGCCACGACGACGAGCGGCTCTCCGGGCCGGGCCTCCTGCCGGAAGCGCACTTCGATCTTGGCCGTGACCGCCTCCTCGCCCTTCGTGAACCACACGTTGGCCAGGGCGTCATCGATCAGCGCGGCCAGGATCCCCCCGTGCACGAGCCCTTCGTAGCCGACGTGGAGCTCGGACGGAGTGAACTCGGCCCGCACGCCTTCACCCTCTCGCTCGAACCGGAGCTTGAGGCCGATAGGGTTGTCCGGGCCGCAGACGAAACACCGATTCGCATCTCTGGCTGCACGGTCGCTCACGGCTTATGCGGTTCTCCCCACGTCCTCGGCTGATTGCGGAGCAACTCGACGGCGTGACCCAGCGCCGGAAGGATGACATCCAGCCACTCGCGCACGGCTTTCGGGCTGCCGGGGAGATTGATGATCAGCGTGTGCCGCCGGATGCCGGCGACCCCCCTTGCCACCATCGCCAGCGGCGTCCTGGCCAGGGTCTGCGTACGCGCTGCTTCAACGATCCCCGGGACGAGACGATCCACGACCTGCAGGGTCGCTTCAGGGGTGACATCGCGCGGGGCAACGCCGCTGCCTCCGGTCGTCAGGACCAGGTCTGCCTCAAGCTCATCCGCGTACGATCGGAGACGTTCGGCGATCCGCGCCTGGTCGTCGGGCAGAAGGTCGCGGGCCACGACCTCGGCACCGTGGGAGCTTACGATCTCAGCGATGGCGTCGCCGCTCGTGTCGGTATGGTCTCCGCGGGACACGGTGTCGCTCAGGGTGAGGATCGCCACGCGCGCCCCGCGGAGATTGGGAGTCACGCCTCTCCCTCGCGCCGGAAATTTCCGCTCCGTCCCCCCGACTTGCTGACCAGGCGGACGCGCTCGATCGTCATCTCGCGGTCGACGGCCTTGCACATGTCATAGATGGCCAGTGCCGCGACGCTGACCGCGGTCAGGGCCTCCATCTCCACACCGGTTCGTGCCACGGTCGAAGCCGTAGCCTCGATGGAGAGCGTGCCGGTCTTCTCGTCGAGCCCAAACTTGAGGCGCACCCCCGTCAGTGGAAGCGTGTGCGCCAACGGGATGAGTTCGTCCGTTCGCTTGGCGGCGTTCACGCCGGCGACCTGCGCCACGGCGAGCACGTCGCCCTTGGCGATCCGGTTGTCTTTGATGAGGCGGATGGTCTGCGGCTTCATGCGGACTTCCCCCCGCGCAACCGACTGACGGAGGGTCTCCGGCTTCGCCGAGACATCAACCATCCTTGCATGCCCCTGACGATTCACGTGGGTGAGGTGTGGGTTCCGCTTCCTAGCCAAGCAGCTGCACCTCGACCTCGGCGCCTTCTTCAAGGGCTGAATCGATCGGGACGACGAGGATGCCGTCGGCGAGGACCATCGAGGTCATGATCGCCGATCCGCCGGGAACAGGCGTGGCCCACAACGTCCCCCCCCGCGCCACGAGGGCCACGCGGACGTGGTCTTCCCGATCCCGCGCCACGAGCCGTTTGGCCAAACGCGCCCGCACCGGAGCGCCCAGGTGCCGTTCCTCGCTCAGCCCCGCCAGTGCTTCGATTACCGGTCGCACGAACTGGTCGTAGATGATCATGGCGGAGACGACGTTTCCGGGTAACCCAAAAACGGGCTTGCCCGAAGCGACCGCGAGGATGGTTGGTTTGCCCGGCCGGATGGCGATGCCGTGGACGACGATACCGGGCTCGCCCAGCGCCGCGATCGCATCTGTGACGACATCGCGTTCGCCGACCGAGCTGCCGCCTGCCAGGATGACTGCGTCCGCTTGACGGTGCGCCGCCTTCGCCCGCTCCAGCACCAGCTGCAGGCTGTCGCCCACGATGCCGTAGGGGACCGGAAGCGCTCCGGACCGCTCCAGCAGTCCGGTCAGGGTGTACGTGTTCATGTCATGGATCTGCGCCCCGGTGGGTTCACGGCCGGGGGCGACAAGCTCGTCGCCGGTGACGATCACCGCCACCTTCGGCCGCAGGTACACCTCGACTTCCGCATGGTTCAGTCCGGCAAGCAGCCCGATATCCTGCGGACGGAGCCGCCGGCCGGGCCGCAGCACCAGCTCACCGGCCCGCAAGTCTTCCCCGCGGCGGACGATATTCTCGCCGGAGTCGACTCGCCTCTCGATGTACACCGTCCGGTCTTTCCGAACGGCCTGCTCCTGCATGACCACCGCGTCAGCGCCTTCAGGGATCGCGCCTCCGGTTGGAATACGCACCGCGTCCCCCGCGCGCACTTCGAGTCCGGCCTGCTGGCCCATCAGCACCTCGCCGGCCACGCGAAGTGGTACGGGCGCGCCTTTCGAGGCGTCTGCCGTGTCGGCGCTCCGCACAGCGTAGCCGTCGACGGTGGATCGATCATATGAAGGCAGGTCCGCATCCGCCCGAATCTCCTCCGCCAGCACGCGCCCGGACGCCTGAAGGAGCGCCACCCACTCTGTCCCCAGCGGCCGTACGGCCAGGGCCTCGGCGAAGCGCGCCCGCGCTTGGGCAGGGGTCATCAGCGTCGTGAATGCCTTCATCACACGTCCATCTTAAGCGATGTCGCGGTTGGGACGATAGGCTCAACCCACCGAAAGTGAAGGCGCTCCCCTACTCGGTGCGGACCGAGTTCCGCGGGCGTTCCACAACTAGGTCCGGACCCAGTTGCGCCGGAAAGTCGATCAATGACTCAAATGGCTATTGACAAGTTTTCAATTGGGGTTGCAAATCCAGAATCTCCGTAGAACTGGGCTGGGAATGGAAGGGCGAGGGCTGCCGTCAGATAAGCTTGAGCTCTTTCCCGACCTTCTCGAAGGCATCCAGCGCGCGACGCAGGTGCGCGTTTGTGTGTCCCGCCGTCACGATGGTTCGCACCCGCGCCTTGCCTCGCGGCACTGTGGGGAATGCGATGCCCAGCGCAAACACGCCATTCGTGAAGAGCCGGTCTGAGAGCTCCATGGCCAGCTGCTCGTCCCCCGCGATGACGGGGGTAATCGGCGTCTCGCTTGAGCCCGTGTTGAACCCAAGCTGCTTAAGTCCCTGCTTGAAGAAGCGCGTATTCTCCCACAACCGCTCGATGATTTCGGGCTCCTGCTGCACGAGCCGCACAGCGGCGAGTGCGGTTGCTGCCACCGAGGGCGGATGTGACGTACTGAAGAGCAAGGGGCGCGCGCGGTGGATCAGATAGTCGACGAGGGTGCGGCTGCCCGCGACGTATCCGCCCTGGCAGGCGAACGCCTTGGACAGCGTGCCCACCTGGACGTGCACGCGTCCATGGAGGTTGAAGTGGTCCACCGTGCCGCGCCCGGCGCGTCCGAGCACCCCGCTGGCGTGGGCGTCGTCCACCATCATAATGACGTTGAATTCTTCGGCGAGCGCCACAAGCCCCGGCAGAGGGGCGATGTCGCCGTCCATGCTGAACACGCCGTCGGTGATGAGCAGGACGTGCCTGGCGCCGCGGGACTCCTCGAGCAGGGCTCGCGCTGCGGCCACGTCCTTGTGAGGATAGATCTTCTTCGCTGCGCCGGACAGCCGCCCGCCATCGATGATGCTGGCGTGGTTGAGCTCATCGCTGACGATGACGTCGTCCTTACCCAGAATGGCGCTCACGGTGCCGGCGTTCGCCGTGAAGCCGGACTGATACAGGAGCGTGGCCTCGGTGTGCTTGAAGCGGGCCAGCTCTTCTTCCACCTGAGTGTGGATGGCCATGTTACCGGCGATGGTTCGCACCGCGCCGGATCCGACACCAAGATCGTCGAGCGCCCGGCGCGCCGCCGCTTTCAGCTTCGGATGGTTGGCCAGGCCGAGGTAGTTGTTTGAGCAGAGGTTGATCACCTCGCGGCCGTCGTAACGAGCCACGGCTTCCTGGGGTCCCTCCAGTACCCGGGGCCAGCGGAAGAGGCCGCGTTCTCGCAGATCGTTCAGTTCGTCGTCCAGGTATGCGAGGGGGTGCTTAGACATACAGGATCACCTTGCCGGCGCTGCCTGTCTTCAACAGGGCAAAGGCTTCTTCGAACCGGTCGAGCGGAAGGCGGTGCGTGATGATGGGGGTCACGTCGAGCCCTTTGTTCAGCAGCGCGGTGGCCTGCTCCCACGTCCTCCACATGCGCCGGCCGAAGATCCCCACCAGGCGCGCCTCTTTGAAGATCACCTGGTCGGCGATGTCCACGGCGACCTCGCCCGAAGGCAGGCCCAGCAGCGACACCCATCCACCTTTGCGCAGCGCGCCCAGTCCGTCGCGGAGCCCCTTTGGATGACCGGACATCTCCAGGACCACGTCCACACCCTGGCCGGCGGTAGCCTCGCGGATCCGCGCCGGCACGTCTTCGGTTTTCGCGTCGAGCACCAGATCGGCGCCCATGCGGCGCGCCAGAGCCAGGCGGTGGTCGGAGACGTCGGTGGCGACCACCATCGCCGCGCCGGCCATGTGGCAGACCGGGATCGCCATCAGCCCGATGGGACCGCAGCCGATGACGGCCACCGCCTTCGCCGCAAGCGAGTCCTCGAGCGCCGCGTGCACCGCGTTCCCCAGCGGATCCATGATCGCTGCGACCTCACGGGGAATGGTCGCGTCCAGTTTCCAGGCGTTGCCCGCGGGCATTGCCACGTACTCGGCGAACGCGCCGTCCCGGTCCACGCCGATGACCTGCAGTCGTTCGCAGATGTGGAACGCTCCGTTCCGGCAGGAGTGGCACTGCCCGCAGGCGATGTGTCCTTCGCCCGAGATGAAATCCCCCACGGACACCTGCGAGGCTGGAGCGCCGGACTCGACGACGGTGCCGCAGAATTCGTGACCGAGGATGAGCGGCGGGCGGATCCGGGAGCGGGCCCACGGATTCCACTCGTAGATGTGCAGGTCGGTCCCGCAGATGCCCCCGGCAAAGACCTTGACCAGGATCTCCCCGGGGTGGATGGACGGAACCGGCACGTCAACCAATTCGAGACCCGCGCCCGCGTCCGTCTTGACCAGTGCTTTCACGGCTTGGGGGACACCGCCGTCCGCTCCGGGGGTTCGCTGATGAATGCCCGGTAATCCCGCAGGGTGAGACGGAGTTCTTCGGGCTGCTGATCGATGAGTCGCGCGATCAGGTTGATCGTGAGGCCCACCGCCTCCTTGCGGTCCTTGACGTCTGGATCGGCCGTGAGCGTGGTGTTCAGCGCATAACAGCGGCAGGCCCGGTGCATCACGCGGAAGAGCTCGAACTCCTCTCGCAGCGTCTCCGGCACGTCCCGCTTTCGCTCGAACACACGAAAGAGTTCCCCGCCCCGGGCTTCGCGCTCCAGACCGGCAATGTACGCGTTCTCCTCCTCATCGTCCGTGGCCCGGTACGCATTGTAGGCGATCTCGCGCTTCTTGTCGGGCGTCTCTCCGAGGAGCAGCGCCGACATGAAGGCCGAGAGTGAGAGCCGCTCGGCCACGGAGGGATCCTCACGGTTGCGCTTGAGCAGGACGACGTTGGCCATGCGGGTCGGCTCCATCGGATTACTGAACACGCGCTCTCGGGGCAGCACCTTGCCGATGTCGAGCATGGCGCGCGCATTGTCGAAGGCAATCATCCGGGCGAGCAGGCGCTTCACATCCTCCTGGGACTGACCGGCGAAGAACTCCGTCACCTCGCCGCCCTCTTCACGAATCGCCTTGACCAGGTCTTCCAGCATGCCTCCGTACAGGCGCAGGTACTCCGCGGACACGTCGGGGACGTTCTCCATCTTCGACCGCAGCAGCTGCATCGACGAGTCCGGGAAGTTCTCCACCAGGTTCGTGCGCAGGTAGAAGATCTTCTCAGAGGTGTACGCGTAGGCTTCCATCGGCCCGGAGAAATCCAGCTCCGTGATGGGCACGGCCGTCTCCTGATTCTCCAGGTCGAGCCCGATCACCGTGGCATCTGCGTGGGCGCCCGCCTGCGTCTCCAACCAGCGGAACACCGGATAGCCCCGGACCTCCGAGCCGTCTCGCCGGCGAATCCGCATCGGGTGAATCCGCCGGCCCCCAGCCGTCGGGTAGGTGTAGCGGACGTAGACCCAGTCATCGGAATGGAACCGGGTTCGCGGATACGTCATCAAGCCGTACGAGGACGTGCTCTTCCCCGTCCCGGTGGGCGCGATGTAGAGGACGCCCTTCTCGTCTTTCTCCACGCACGCGCCGTGAATGGAGTGAATGCCGTATTCGGCGGCCAGCACCCGGCCCACAGCGCCGAGCACCCAGCTCTTGAGCTGTCCGTAATACGCCGTGTTGAAGAAGATGATCGTGCTGGTCTTGCGGCTGTAGTATGCGGCTTCTTGCTGGTCGACGACGCCCCCCAGCGCGTACACCGTGACTTGAGGATCACGCACCGGAGTCAACCCCGTGATGGATTTCCACTCTTCCGGACTGTACCAGTTGTCCACCCAGTAGTCATAGAGGTGGGGAGAGTTCGTCGTCGCGCGTACACGCACGCCGTGGATGATCACGTCGTGCCGGTACACTGGTTCCTGACCGGCCCGCCTGGTGATGTGCGCTACGGCGGCGTTGACGAGCGCATCCCGGCGGCCTTCCGTCCGGTCGATGGTCTTGTCGTGCACCGCGGTGCGTGTCTTGGTGCGGGTGATGCAATTGCCGGCGCCGATCGGCGTCCCGGGCCACTCCATAGCATCGGGAGACGGCGGGGGGGGAAACGAATACAGGTCGGACATACCCCTATGGCCTTCGACGCCTCGATAAGCCCTCCTTGGGAAGCGCCAAACTGCCGTTTACACGCGTGTTACCTGCTCGTGACACCGCCTGCATGGGGAGAGTAGAGTATTACGGAGTAAAGTATTAAGCAGAACGAAAAGTATGAGGAGCGTGATCGCGCAATGCAGCGTGTGGCAGGCTTCGTCCTCGCAGGTGGACTTCTGCTGGCATCCACAGGGTTAGCGCTGGGGCAGGGCTACGGCGGCGGTGGCTACGAGCCTACCCCGCCACCTGCGCAAACGGCTCCGCCGGCAGCGCAGGCTTCAAGCAACAAAGCCGAGACGCAACTGCGGACCGGTATTGACCACGCGAAGAACTCCGCGGGCTCGGGCGCCATGGCGTCGGCCGTCAGCCACCTCGGGCACGTGCTGAACTGCATCGAGGGAACGAAGGGGAAGAATTTCAACGCCTCTTGGGGGCACGTGTGCCAGGGTCAGGGCGATGGCATTCTCACCGACATCAAGGGTGCCAAGAACGCCGACAACTTGATGCTCGTACTTGAAGCAGCGGACAATCTAGCGACCAGCGGCGTCAAAGCGAGGGACCTCAGCGCGGTACAGAATGCGGCGCGCGGAACAGGCGCCCTGCTTCAAATCGTGCTCGACGGCACCAAGTAGACAAGACAACCCGTGAATCCCTGATGCCGTTTCTCTGGCATCCGCTGGTGGTCCACTTCCCGGTGGCTTTGTGGCTGACGAGCGTCCTCTTTGACCTCCAGTACGCTCGAACCGCCGAGCGTTTTTACTCATCGGCGTCGCGGTGGCTGATCGGGCTCGGCCTGCTCGCCGCCGCGGTCTCGATCGTGGCCGGATTCATGGACTACCGGCCCCTCGTGGCCCAGGGTGTCGGTCAGGCCTTCATCGATCAGCATCGCGTCCACAGCCTGGTCGCCTACGCCACGACGCTGTTGTACACCGTCATGTTCGTCGTCCGCTGGCGTGGACCCGTGACTTCCCGCGGAGTGTACCTGGCGATGACGCTGGTGGCCGCCGGGCTGATCGCGGCCACCGGGTATCTGGGCGGAGAGATCCGGAGGGTCATGTGACGCAGAAGATCCTCGTCGTCGACGACGAGCCACACATCATCGAGCTGGTTAAATACAACCTCGTGCAGGAGGGATACACGGTCCTCACCGCCCACGAGGGGGCTGAGGCGGTGACCAAGGTCCGCCAGGAGCGCCCGGATCTGGTCATCCTCGATATCATGCTGCCGTATGTGGACGGGCTCGAGGTCTGCCGACAGATCAGGCGGGAATCGTCCGTGCCGATTATCATGCTCACTGCCAAAGGCGGCGAGCTTGAGCGTGT
>JAIBHM010000042.1 GCA_020028535.1 Armatimonadota bacterium
CCCGAAGATCCACAGGTACAGCATGTTGCCGAGCAGGTGCGCCCAGCCGCCGTGCATGAACATCGACGTGATGAGGGTCGGGTACTCCTGGACAGGCTCGCCGCCCACCCGGCCGGTAATCTCCCCCGGGATCGCGCCGTACGCAAAGACGAACCGCTCGATGGCCGACTGCGATCCCAGGGTCAGCATGTAGAGGAAGGCCAGAACGTTGGCGGCGATGAGCAGGTAGGTGACGAGGGGACGGGAGGACGAGGGGTTGTCATCCCGCAGCGGGATCATGCGGCTGCGGCCCCGTCTTCCCAGCGGACTTCTTCCACTCCTTCCACATCCCCCAGCGCAACCAGAATCTCGTCGCGGCTGACCCGCGCGGGAATCCGGGCGGCCAGGGCGAGGACCACCTTGTTGTCCACGCGCGCGGAAAGATCCACATGCTCGATGTTCACGCCGAACGCGCCCAGCACCGTGCCGATCCGGCCCAACTGTCCGGGGCGATCTGCCATCACCATGACCACGTGGCCCATCCCGCGGCGGGGGATGCGCATCTCAAACCACTTCAGCAGGGTGAGGACGCCCATCACAATCAACGTCGTGGCGATCGCGCCGAAGTAATACCCGACGCCCGCGGCTGTGCCGATTGCGGCCACCGTCCACAGGCTGGCCGCCGTGGTGAGCCCCTGCACGCTTCCGCTGGTCCGGAAGATGGTGCCGGCCCCGAGAAACCCGATGCCGACGACGATGTTGCTCGCCACCCGGGCGGGATCGGCGCCCGATCCGAAGAAGCCCACGGCGGAGATGAGGGTGAATAAGGCCGCGCCGACCGCGACGAGGATGTGCGTGCGAAAGCCGGCCGGCTTTTCCGCGCTCTCGCGCTGCCAGCCGATCACACCACCGAGCGCCATGGCCATGAGCAGACGCAATCCCGCCTCCCACCATGCCGTGGGGCTCATCCCGTGGCGGCCTTCTCGCTCGCCAGTTGCTCGACCTGCTCCATCAACGCGTCGACCAGCCGGGATTCCGGCAGGCTGGCGATGATCTTCCCGTTCTTAAACAGCAGCCCCATGCCGCGGCCGCAGGCGATCCCCAAATCCGCCATGCGCGCCTCGCCGGGGCCGTTCACCGCGCAGCCCATCACCGCCACTTTCACCGGCGCGTCGATGCGCGCCAGCCGCCGCTCGACTTCCTGCGCGATGGCAATGATGTCCACTTCGGCGCGCCCGCACGAGGGGCAGGCGACGAGCTGCACGCCGCGGGTGCGCAGGCCGAGGCTCTTCAAGATCTCGAATCCCACTTTGACCTCTTCGACCGGATCCGCGGCCAGCGACACACGGATCGTATCGCCGATGCCTCGGGCCAGGATGGCGCCGATGCCGGTGGCCGACTTGATCCCGCCCGTCCAGGCCGTCCCGGATTCGGTGATGCCGACATGCAGAGGGTAGTCCACGCGCTCGCTGATCATCGTGTACGCATCCACCGCCATGGGCACGTCGGAGGCCTTGACCGAGATCACGATGTCGTGGAAGTCCAGATCCTGCAAGACCTTGACGTCCTCGAGCGCGCTGTCCACCAGCGCTTCAGCACAGGGTTGTCCGAATTTCCGCAGGGTGGCCTTGCTGAGCGAGCCGATGTTGGCGCCAATGCGGATCGGCACGCCTTGCCTTTTCGCCGCCTCCGCCACGGTCCGCGTGCGGGCGCGGCTGCCGATGTTGCCGGGGTTGATGCGCAGCTTGTCCACGCCGGCCTCGAGCGCGGCGAGCGCCAAGCGGTGGTCGAAGTGGATGTCGGCGACGATGGGAAGCGGGCTGCGCGGCTTGATCCCGCCCAGCGCCTCGGCCGCCGCCTGATCGGGAACCGCCAGCCGGACGATCTCGCAGCCTTCGGCGGCCAGCTGGTAGATCTGGACGAGCGTGCCCTCGATGTCCCGCGTGTCGGTGATCGTCATCGACTGCACGGAGACAGGGGCTCCGCCGCCGATCTCGACCTTTCCGACGCGGACCTTCCGTGTTCGCGAACGGTGCGAACCTGCAGCGAGAACTGCTGTGCCGCTCATGGCGCCCTAACGCCTGAAGAGGTCAAACACAGTCAATCGTATCAACAGGAGCATCAGCAACGCAAACCCGACCAAATGGATATAGGCCTCGCGCCGCGCGTCGACGGGGCGGCGGCGCAGCGCCTCCACCGCGAGGAACAGCAGGCGGCCTCCGTCCAACGCCGGGATGGGTAGGAGATTGAAGACGCCAATCATGATGGAGAGGACCGCCGCGGTATAAATGAAGATCTCTGCGCCGGCCGCGCCGGCTTCTCCCAGGAACCGCACCGCGCCGATCGGGCCGGCGAGTTGCGTCAGCATCTTCCTCCCCTCGCGCAGCAATCCGCCGAGCGCGGAGAAGATGACCTTGACGGTCTCGACCTCAGTGCGGATGCTCCACGTCAGCGCCCGTCCAACACCCACGCGGATCGCCTCGGGCTTGAAGCCAATCAGCCCGATGTTGCGCGTCTGATCCCGCCGCGAGCGCACCATGACCTCAAAACGCCGCCCGTTCCGCTCCACCGTGAGCACGAGATCTTGATCGGGGCGCGCGTGGATCGTCTCGATCACATCGTCCCCGCTCTGTATCGACCGGCCGTCGATAGCCACGATCGCGTCCCCGCGCCGCAGCCCGGCCTGCTCGGCGGGCCAACCCGGCACCAGGTAGCCGATGCGGTTGGTCGCTCCCACCCCAACGGTCAGGGCGATGGTCATCAACAGCACGAGCGAGAGTGCAAGGTTCATCGCCGGTCCGGCCACGACCACGGCCATGCGCTGCCATACCGACTTCGTACGGAAGCTGCCCGGGCCGCCCGCGTTGTCGAGGTCCTCGCCGGCCATCCGGACATACCCGCCGAACGGGATGATATTCAGAGAGTAATGGGTCTCGCCCCGCTGGAATCCAAAGAGTTTGGGCCCGAACCCAAGCGCAAAGGCGTAGACCGTGATCCCCACTCGCTTGGCCACCAGGAAGTGGCCCAGCTCATGGACCATGATCATGATCCCGAAGGCGATGACTGCTGCGATGATATACGGCGCGTTCGGCGGCATTCGTTATCTCAGGGCCAGCAGTGCCTGTTCACGTGCCCAGGCATCCGCGGCCAGGACCTCCTCCAGGGATGGCTCGGAGACGGGCCGGTGCGCGTCCATGGTAGCCTCGACCGCCCGCGCGATCCCCGTGAACCGGATGCTGCCTGCGAGGAACCGCTCGACGCCGACCTCGTTACTGGCATTCAGCACGGCCGGCATCGTGCCGCCCTCGCGCAGCGCATCGTAAGCCAGTCCCAGGCAAGGATACCGCGCCGGGTCCGGCCGTTCAAACGTCAATTGCAGCCGATCCCATTCCACGACCGGCGACGGCAAGGGCAGACGGCGCGGCGCGGTCAGCGCGTAGGCGATCACCATCCGCATGTCGGGCGGGGCCAGCTGCGCTTTGACGCTGCCGTCCACGAACTCCACGAGCGAGTGCACGATGCTCTGCGGATGGATCACCACGTCGATCTGCTCGCCGGCCAGGCCGAAGAGCCAGTGCGCCTCGATGACCTCAAAGCCCTTGTTCATCAGGGTGGCCGAGTCCACAGTGATCTTCTCCCCCATGTTCCAGGTGGGATGCGCCAGCGCCTCGTCGCGGCCCACCTGGTCGAGGGTCGCGATGGGCCGCCGCAGGAATGGCCCGCCCGATCCCGTCAGCAAGACCCTGCGTACGCTCTCGAGCGATTCTCCGCGCAGGCACTGCGCGATCGCGGCGTGCTCGCTGTCCACCGGGAGCAGCATCTTCCGGCGGCGCGCCGCCTCCCGAGTGACGAGCGCCCCGCCGGCCACGAGCGTCTCCTTGTTGGCAAGGGCCACATCGCGGCCGGCGCGCAGCGCCTGAAGGGTCGGAAGTAATCCGGCGATGCCGACGACCGCGACCAGGACGATGTCGGCTTCGACCTGTGTGGCGAGGCGCGTGAGCGCCTCGCGTCCTGTAAAGACGACCGTTCCTTGCGGTACGCGCGAACGCACTAGTGCAGCGCTCTGCTCCTCAACCAGCGCAATGGCTTTGGGCCGATATTGCAGCGCCTGGCCGACGAGCGCGTCGGCGTCCCGCCGCGCGCCCAGGCCCACCACCTCGATCTCATCCGCCAGCGCATCCACGACCTCGAGCGCCTGGCGGCCGATGCTGCCGGTGGACCCGAGGACGACGAGACGTTTCATCCGTTCCCTGCCCACGTCCGCATCAGCATATACGCAATCGGCGCGGCAACGAGGATTCCATCAAACCGATCGAGGATGCCGCCGTGGCCGGGCAGCAACGTTCCGGAATCCTTCAAGCCTGCCTTGCGTTTCATCGCCGACTCGAACAAATCTCCAATCTGCGAGGCAACCGTCGTCAGGGCTCCGAACAGCGCGCCCTGGCCCGGTGGCATCTGGAGCAGGGCCGCTACCGCGGCTCCCACGATCGCTCCTGCCACAAGGCCGGCCGCCGCGCCTTCCCAGCTCTTCCCGGGACTGATCCGCACAGCGAGCTTGTGCCGTCCCGCTGCCAGTCCCACAAAATACGCAGCCGTATCGTTCGCCCAAATCACCAGCAGGAACGCGAGAAGAGACCATGCGCCATACTCCAGCCTCCATCGCGCCAGAATGCTCGTGGGGACCCCAAGGTAAAACGCGCCGAGGGCAATCGCCGCCGCGGTCCGGTATCCGCGCCGTGGGTCGTCGCCGCGAAGCAGGAAACCCGCTCCGGCGAAGATGATCGCCAGCGCCCAAAACGCCAACAGAATCGGCAGCAGAACCTCGTCGCCCCAGTACAACACGGCAAACAGGCCTGCGAGTTGCACCGCGACAATGCTGCGAAGCAGCCTGCCGAGTGCGTGGAGCCGGACGAACTCAGCCCATCCAAGTGCCGCGACGGCGGCGGTAAGCACGGCCCACCACACTTCCCCGGCCCAGAGCGCCAGCATCACGAGGGGGATGCCAACCACCGCGGTCAGCACACGCGGCCGCAGCGACGACCGGTCGAGCCGCTCGGCGAACTCTTCGCGCATCAGGTACCCTCGACGCCGCCGAAGCGTCGGCGGCGCTGCTGATAGTCCCCGATCGCCTCCATCAGATGCTCGCGGTCGAAGTCCGGCCAGAAGATGTTGGTGAAATACAACTCAGTGTACGCGATCTGCCAGAGGAGGAAGTTGCTGACGCGGTGCTCGCCGCCGGTGCGGATCAGCAGATCGGGATCAGGCAGCCCCGCGGTATACAGATGGCGGCCGAGGAGCTCTTCGGTGATCTCCTTCGAGGGCAGCCGTCCCTCCGCCGCTTCGGCAGCCACGCGCTGCACAGCGGAGACGATCTCCGCCCGGCCGCCGTAATTGTATGCAACGTTGAGGATGAAGTCGCGGTTGGACCGGGTCAGCTCGACCACCTGCCCCACGTCGTGGCGTGCCTCGGCGTCGAGCGTGGTGAGATCTCCACTGACACGGAGCTGCACCCCCCCCTGAATCAGTTCGGCAGCCTCGTCGCGGACTGCGTCGGCCAGCAGCTCCATCAACGCCTGCACCTCGTCGGCCGGGCGCCGCCAGTTCTCCGTGGAAAATGCAAACAGGGAGAGCACACGCACGCCGAACTCCCTGCAGGCGCGCAGCGTCCGGCGGGCCGCCTCCACGCCGGCCCGGTGGCCTGCGGCACGCGGCAGCGATCGGGCCTCCGCCCACCGGCCGTTGCCGTCCATAATGATCGCAATATGTGAGGGGATGCGCCCGGGATCGAGCACAGGATCGCGGCTACCCGGCCTCGCGCGGGACGTAGCGCTCGCGCGTGACGACCAGGTCCACGTGGCTGCTTTCGCGGCGGACTCGCACGACCCGCAGCGGGCCGGCCAGTTCGACCGGAGCCGGAGGCCGCGTCTCTGTCACGGATCGCACAGCGAAGCCCGCCTCTTCCAGACGGGCCCGCGCCTCTTCGAGTTCCAACCCGGTGACGTCGACCACGGCCTAGACTTCCATGATCTCTTTGTCTTTGGCGGACAGCAGCGCGTCGATGTCGGCGATGGCCTTATCGGTGAGTTTTTGCAGTTCTTCCAACCCCCGCTTGCTGTCGTCCTCGGAGATCTCGCCCGCCTCCTCGAGTTCCTCGATCATCTCCTTGGCCTCGCGGCGGATGTTGCGGATGGCGACGCGGCCTTCCTCCGCGTGGCGGTGGGCCACTTTGACCAATTCCTTGCGCCGCTCTTCTGTGAGGGACGGGATGGGCACCCGCACGTGAGTCCCATCGGAGGATGGAACCAGACCGAGCTCGCTCTTCAGGATCGCGCGCTCCACGTCCTTGACGAACTTCTTGTCCCAGGGGGCAATGACGAGCAGCCGGGGCTCCGGCACCGTCACGGTGGCAAGCTGCGTGACCGGCGTGGGCGTGCCGTAGTAATCGACCCGAATCTGCTCCAGGAGCGCAGGGCTCGCACGGCCGGTGCGAATCGAGGAGAACTCGTGCCGGGTGGCATCGATGGCTTTCTGGAAGCGGCTCTTTGCGTCCGCGATGACGTCGTGGATCACCGCACGCCGCCGATCATCGCGCGCGCGAAGAGGCCGTCACCAGCGTCCCCACTTCCTCCCCGAGCACCGCCCGCTTCACGTTCCCCGGCTCCGCCACATCGAACACCACGATGTCCATGTCGTTGTCCTTGCACAGCGCCACCGCGGTGGCATCCATGACCTTGAGGTCCTGGTTCAGCACGTCCATGTACGCCAGCCGGCGGAACATCACCGCATCGGGATGGTGCTTCGGATCCTTGTCGTAGACGCCGCCGACCCCCTTCTTGGCCATGAGCAGCGCATCGGCTTCGATCTCGATGGCGCGCAGGGCCGCGGCGGTATCGGTCGTGAAGTATGGGCTCCCGGTCCCGCCCGCGAAGATGACCACGCGCCCCTTCTCAAGATGCCGCATCGCCCGGCGGCGAATGAAGGGTTCCGCGATCTGGTGCATCTCGATCGCGGTCTGCACGCGCGTGGTGAGGCCTTCCTTCTCCATCATGTCCTGCAGGGCCAGGGCGTTCACCGCGGTCGCCAGCATGCCCATGTGGTGGGCGGTCACCTCGTCGATGCCCAGGCGGGCGCTGACGTCGGCGCCGCGGATGATGTTGCCGCCTCCCACGACAATGGCCACCTGCACACCGTGGACGGTGACTGACTTGACCTCGTGGGCGACCAGACGCAGCACATGCGCGTCGAGGCCCGACAGACCGTCGCCGGCCAGGGCCTCGCCGCTCAACTTCAACAGGATGCGCCGGTATTTTGGCGTTGGCGTTCCGGAGGAAATGGCCTTCCGCCTCCTCCCTCCGGTCCGGGTTACTCTCCGATCCGGAACCGGGTGAAGCGCCGGACTTGAATATTCTCGCCGATGCGGGCGACGGCGTCGGTGATGACGTCGCGCACCGTCTTGCTCTCGTCCTTGATGAAGGGCTGCTCCAGGAGCACGACGTCCTGGTACCACTTGGCGAGACGCCCATCCACGGCGGCGGAGGGTTTGCCCGCGAGCTCCCGGGCGAACAGCGCGCGCTGCTCCTCAATGGCATCCGCGGGAATCTCCTCGCGGCTGACGTAGCGCGGCACGCTGGCCGTCACCTGCATGGCCAGGTCGCGCGCCAGCCGGCGGAACTCGTCGGTCCGGGCCACGAAGTCGGTCTCGCAGTTCACCTCGACCATCGCGCCGACTTTACCGCCGGTGTGAATGTAGGCTTCGATCAGGCCCTCCGTGGCGGCGCGTCCGGCCTTCTTCTCGGCGGTGGCGAGCCCCTTGGCGCGCAGGATTTCGACGGCCCGCTCCAGGTCGCCCCCCGACTGCCGCAATGCGTTTCGGCAGTCCACGACGCCGGCGCCCGTGCGGGCGCGCAGCTCCTTGATCTGCTCGGTGGTAATTTCTCCGGTCTTCTTAATCTCTGCGGTCTTTCGCTGCACCATCACTCCTCCAAACCCTTCTATCGCTCGACGTCGGCAAGGTCTTCCTCAGGCATCCGCTCCGCGAGGTCGGCGAGGGCAGTCTCCCTTTCGTCGAGCGCGATCACGCCTTCCTCGACCTTCGCGGCTGGTTCGGGCTTCTCTGCTTCCACCTCATCCAGGACCTCAACCGGCTCGGGTGAGGGGCCTTCCTCCACGACCTCACGCTTGCGGCGTTCTTCGAGGCCTTCGAGGGCGGCGTTCGCGACCCGGCTGGTGATGAGCCGCACGGCGCGAATCGCGTCGTCGTTGCCGGGGATCGGATAATCGACCTCATCCGGGTCGCAGTTGGTGTCGATGATCGCCACGACGGGGACGCCGAGCTTGCGGGCCTCCATCACGGCGATGTGCTCCTTGCGCGTGTCAACCACATAGATCGTGCTCGGCAGGTTGAGCATGCCCTTGATCCCACCGAGGTACTTCTCGAGCCGCGCCAGCTCCTCCAGGAGCCCGGCCTGCTCGCGTTTGGGCAGCACGTCCAGCAGGCCACGGTCGCGCATGTCCTCGATCTCGCGCAGCCGTTCCACGCGCTTGCGGATCGTCTGGAAATTCGTGAGCATGCCGCCCAGCCACCGCTGCGCCACGTACGGCTGACCTGCGCGCGTGGACTCCTCGCGAATCGCATCCTGCGCCTGCTTCTTCGTCCCCACGAACAGGCAATGGCCGCCGTTGGCGACGGTGTCGCGGACGAAGCGGTAGGCTTCCTCGATCAGAGGAACGCTCTTCTGGAGATCGATGATGTGGATGCCGTTGCGTTCGGTGAAAATGAAGGGGGCCATCTTCGGGTTCCACCGGCGCGTCTGGTGGCCGAAGTGGACCCCGGCTTCCAGCAATTGCTTCATGGTGACGACGGGCAAGGCCTTGCCTCCTCTGGGTTGCTTCCTCCGCCCCTCTCATCCCGCCGCCGGACCTGGCGGCACCCCGGCGTTGGTCGAGCGGCGTGCGTGATAGATAACCTCGCCCCGGCCGATCCGGCGCGGGGCGCAACAGCCGTCAAAAACACCCGCCGTAGTATAGCATAAACCCGCGACACAAGGAAACCAGCGGTCCTATTACGGGTTACGCACGCGGATGCGCCCGATCGTACACTTTCTTCAGCCAGTCGCGGGAGACGTGGGTGTAGATTTGCGTGGTGCTGAGATTGACGTGCCCCAACAATTCCTGCACCGTGCGCAGGTCCGCGCCGCCATCGAGCATGTGGGTGGCAAAGGTGTGCCGCAAGACATGAGGGCTGATGCGGCGGTCGAAGGCTACGGCCCGGATGTACCGGTCCACCACCAGGCGGACGCCGCGGTCAGAGAGCCTCCCGCCACGCGCATTGAGAAACGCCGCTCCCGGATCGCGCCCCCGCACCAGCCGGGGACGTCCTTCCTCAAGGTAGCGCGCCAGCGCCTCGCGCGAGGCGATCCCCATCAACACGATGCGCTCCCTGCGGCCCTTCCCCACGATCCGGAGTTCGTCGGAGAGCGAGAGATCGCGCACCTGGAGGGAGACCAGTTCGCCGACGCGCATCCCCGTCGCATAGAGCACTTCGAGCAGGGCGCGGTCGCGCAACCCCGCCGGGGTGAGCGGGTCGGGGGCGCCAAGCAGCGCCACCATCTCGTCCGTGGTGAGGAACTTCGGCAAGCGGCGCGGCTGTTTCGGCGCCGCAATGAGCGCGAGCGGATTGCGCGCAACTTTTCCCTCACGATAGAGATAGCGGAACAGGGTGCGGAGCGCGGAGAGGTTGCGCGCGACGGCGGCGCGGGCGTAGCGGCGATCGAGGTGCGCGATGTAGCGGCGGGCGACCTGGGCGGTGACTTCGGGCCAGTCCGGGATCCCGCTGCTCTGGAGAAAGCCCACGAACTGCCGGATGTCTCGGCGGTAGGCGGCGAGCGTGTGCACAGATACGCCGCGCTCCCCCTCGAGGGAGCGCAGGAACGACGCGAGGTCGTCCCCGAGCCCGGACTCGTCTGATCCTGGCCTTCCAGTCACGCCAGCCTTAGCGGTTCGCGTCGGCTGTCGCGGGCTCCTCCGGCGTCTCCACGCCGGTGGGCGGACCCTCGGGTCGCTCCGGGGGCAGCGACTCGGTGTGGCCGCAGGCTTTGTTGATGCAGCGCAGTGTCGTCCGTCGCGTGGTCTGGTGCAGCCCCAACAGGCTGCCGCAGACCGGACAGATGCGCTCCGTGGGCCGGTCCCAGCTCGTGAAGGTGCAGGCCGGGTAGGTGCCGCAGCCGTAGAAGATGCGGCCGCGCCGCGAGCGCCGCTCGACGATCTCACCGACCTTGCATTGGGGACAGGGGATACCGATGCCCAACGGCCGCGTGTATTTGCACTCCGGAAAACCCGAGCAGGCGATGAATTCGCCGAAGCGGCCGTGCTTACGCACCAGCGGCCGGCCGCACTTCGGACAGGCCTCCCCGATCTCTACCACCGGTGTTTCCACCTCGATAATCTTCTGCTCGGCCTGCCGCAGGTCGACCTCGAACGGCTTATAAAAGTCCTGGATCACTTTCTTCCAATCCCGCGTGCCCTCTTCGATCTGGTCGAGCTCCTCTTCCAGGTTGGCGGTGAAGTCGTAGTTCACGACGTCGCTGAAGTGCTCCACCAGCAGATCGTTGACGAGCCGCCCAAGATCCGTTGGATGCATGCGGCGCTGCTGGCTCCGCACGTAGCCGCGGCGTTTGATCGTCTCGATGGTCGGCGC
>JAIBHM010000192.1 GCA_020028535.1 Armatimonadota bacterium
CGTCGTGACGCGCTCCGCCTCGATCCTCGGTATTGCCATCACGGCTGAAGGCGCGATGGCCATCGCGTCGCGGGCGCGCGGCACACCGCGCATCGCGAACCGGCTGCTGCGCCGCGTCCGGGACTACGCCCAGGTGCGAGCTGACGGCCGGGTCACGGAGGGGATCGCGCAGGAAGCGCTGGAGTTTGAGGGCGTGGACGCGCGGGGCCTCGACGGGCTCGACCGCGAGCTGCTGCGCACCATCGCCACCGTCTATGGCGGCGGACCGGTGGGCATCGAGGCGGTGGCAGC
Source organism: Armatimonadota bacterium (assembly GCA_020028535.1). Lineage (GTDB taxonomy): Bacteria > Sysuimicrobiota > Sysuimicrobiia > Sysuimicrobiales > Kaftiobacteriaceae > Kaftiobacterium. The sequence goes on from JAIBHM010000192.1 coordinate 292, forward strand.
CACGCTGAACGACGAAGCCCAGACGCTCGAGGAAGTCGTGGAACCCTACCTGCTCAAGATCGGCTTTCTGACGCGGACCCCCGCGGGCCGCCGGATCACCGCGGCCGCCCTGGAGCACCTGGGGCTCGCGCTTGCGGAGCGGAACGGACGGGATCAACGGCAACTCCTTTGACGCGATGCGATGAGCGACTTCGGCCGCCTGCTGATGGTCTTCGGCCTCATGCTCGTGATCGTCGGCGCGTTACTCACCTTCGCCGGAAGGATGCCCAGGCTCCCGGGCGATATCCTGATCAGGCGCGACACCTATTCCATCTACGTCCCGATCGCGACCAGCATTCTCCTGAGCATCATCCTGACTATCCTCCTGAATCTGATGTTCCGAAGGTAGACGCGGCGTGATCCGAGCCGTCCTCGTCGTCCTCCTCGTCGCTCTGGCTTCCGTGCCTGTGAGCAAGGCTTCCGGCTCGCAGGTGCTGCGGGTGGGCATCCTGCGCGAGCAGGCGCGCGTCGTGCTGATGAGCAGCCAGCCGATCGATGTCCTCGCCGGCGCCGGGCACCGGACGGTGCTCATGCCCGGTGCACACGAGATCGTGCCCGGCAGCGCCGGGATCGAGGTCGGGAACGCCGGCGAGCTCAGTGCTCCTGTGCGGCTCACTCCCGCCCCTGATGCGCGCCTATTCGTGGCGATCCGTCCGTACCGCGGGATCATCGAGATCCGCCGCACCCCATCGGGCCGTCTTACGGTCATCAATGAGCTGGGTCTGGAAGAGTACCTCTACGGGGTGCTCAAGATGGAGGTGGATCCCGCCTGGCCGTCTGAGGCTCTGAAGGCGCAGGCGGTGGCCGCACGCACGCTGGCCGTGTACAGTCTGGGCCGCTTCCGGGCGGAAGGCTACGACGTCCGCGCCACAACCGATTCGCAGGTCTACGGTGGGATCATCGCAGAGGATCCGCGAACGACGGCCGCGGTTGATGCGACACGGGGCGAGATCGCCTCCTTTGCGGGCCGGCCGATCTTCGCCGCCTACCACTCGGATTCGGGGGGATTCACGGAGAGCAGCGAGCACGTGTGGGGAGGGCGCTATGACTATCTCAAAGCGGTCCCCGACCCCTTTACGTCGGCCAGCCCATGGTCCGTGAGAATGGATGCCGCGACGTTTGAAGAGCGTCTCCGCCGCGGGGGGAAGATGGTGTCGGGCATCAGCGCATTGGAAATCGCCGGCGTCACTCCATCGGGGCGCGCGGGTTCTGTCAGGATCGCGTCGGCGGGGAGTGTGCTGACCCTTCGGGCGACGGAGCTCCGCACAATCCTCGGAGGCGATGTGCTCAAAAGCACGATGTTCGCCGTCCGGATGGACCCCGGTGAGCCTGCCGTGGTGGAGTTCAACGGCCGCGGGTCCGGACATGGCGTCGGGCTAAGCCAGTGGGGGGCCCGCGGCCAGGCGCTGATGGGGAAGTCCTATCACGAGATCTTGCGCTACTACTATTCGGGCGTGTCGCTCGAGAATCGCTGACTGCGGGGTCGATCGTCAAACAGGTCCATGAGGAATGGGGCCAACCAGCGGCCCCATTCCTCTTAGTTCACTAGTGGTACGATCCGCCGCCAATACAGGTAGTAGTCAGGAACTAGGGAGACGTGCGAATATATATGTTCGCTCCGCCGGGGGCAACCTGGTTGAAGTTGATTACGTCGGCTACGTTCAATGTCACTCCTTCTTCCGCTGGCTCGTTGTGGCTCTCCGGAGCTTTCGGACCGACGATGCAGAACACGGTGAGGATAGCGTCAAAGGCCCCAACCGGTGTGATCAGAAGGACCCGGAGCTTCAAAGCGCCGCCGCAAAAGTTTGGCGGCAGGATGACGTCCGGATCAGGGAACGTGATTATCCCGCAGCCGTATGGTTGAAAGCTGAGGAGCTCGGTGGCCGTCCAGGTGCCTCTGCCGAGCTCGGTTCCCGTGCTGTCTCTGTGAACGAACGTCCCGTCGGCGGTCACCTCCTTCGGATTGACCTGAAACGTTCCCATGCCGGTCACGGCGACGCGGTCCCCATTGGGAGCCTCACCCATGTTCGGCAACGTGATGACCAGCATATACATCTCGGTCCCGCTCTGGGCGACACCGGATGCTAGCGGGAGACCGAGTAGTGTGGCTGCGAAGATCAGCATGATGGTCATCAATCTTTTCATTCTCTGTCCCTCCTTTACTTGAATACAATCCACGATTCTTGTCGGGGATATAGATGCTTGCGGGGATCCGGGATACGTGCACAGGGTGGAGGGGACCGAACATGTCCCGCGAGGGCCTGCTTTCCGTCCGAGAATGGAAAACGCCGTGCCAGGCAGCGCGACACCATGCAACACCTCAGGTAGAAAAGCGCAAGCGGCGTCAGGGGAGAGGGTAGCCGCTAAAGCAGCGAAAGCGTGAGTAATGTGGGAGTTCGCCTGATTTCTGACTGCTCCTGCCTGAACCAGCTCCCATGGTAATCGGTCCGACGCAGTTGAGATTATGACGCTCTCCGACTTCGATTACGCGCTCCCGCCCGAGCTGATCGCCCAGCATCCCGTCGAGCCCCGCGACGCAGCGCGGTTGCTTGTCGTGCACAGGAAAGACGGGCGCTTCGAGCACCGTGTGTTCAGGGACCTGCCCGACTATCTCCGTGCGGGGGACGTGCTCGTGCTGAACAACACGCGCGTGATACCGGCAAGGCTGCGCGGCCGCAAGACGACCGGTGGCGAAGTTGAGGTGCTGCTGCTCCGTCCGGCGGCTGGCAACGACACGCGAGGGGCGGAGACCTGGGAGGTCTTGGTGCGCCCGGGGCGCCGCGTCCGGCAGGGAACGCGGCTGACGTTTGGAGGGGATTTTGCAGGAGAGGTGATCGGGACGCGCGATGGCGGTGTACGCGTCATGGCGTTCGAGAGTCCTCGTCCGGTGCTCGAGGCGATCCGCGCGATCGGCGAGACGCCGCTGCCTCCGTACGTGCACGAGCCGCTGCGCGACCCCGGCGATTACCAGACCGTATACGCGTCAATTGACGGAGCCGTGGCCGCGCCCACAGCGGGACTGCACTTCACTCCCGGACTCCTCGACAGGATCCGTCGAGCCGGGATCGAGACGGTCACGCTGACGATGCACATCGGCATTGGGACGTTCCGTCCCGTGACGGCAGAGGACCCGGCGCGGCACAAGATGGAGGCTGAGTGGTATCAGGTGACGTCCGAAGCGGCGCGGGCCATCAACGCTGCGCGGGCACGAGGCGGACGCATCATTCCGGTTGGTACCTCAGCGGTGCGGACGTTGGAGACGGTGGCCGCCGAGGGTGGGGTGGTGCGGCCGGGAGAGGGTTGGAGCCACATGTTCATCGTCCCCGGCTACCGGTTCC
>JAIBHM010000043.1 GCA_020028535.1 Armatimonadota bacterium
GAGAGCCGGCTGCGCAGCATCTGTCCGAAAGGCGAGAGGTCTGTGCCCTCCGATCTGGGCGCCAGATGGACACGCGCCCACCGCGGGTGAATGGAGCACAAGACACTCGCCTGCCCGCCCGAACCGCGGAGGTCAATGACGATCTCCTGCTCGCCGGTCTGTCCCACCCGCTGGACACTCGCGCCGGCGAGGCGTTCCAGATCCACGGCAACGGCGGCGAGGACGAGGCTGTCGAACGACCCGATCAGGGCGGCCATCCCGCCCTACGATACCCCACGACAGGAGTCCATTCCAACTGACAAGAAGCAGAACTGTCACATGATCCGCAGCATGACCGGATACGGCCGCGCTGAAGCGCAGACCGCGTCAGGACGGTTCACCGTCGAGATGCGGTCGGTGAACCACCGGTTCGGGGAAGTGCTGGTACGATTGCCCCGCGACCTCGCGCCGCTCGAGGACCGCGTGCGCGCGGTGGTCCAGACGCGCGTGTTGCGGGGACGGGTGGAAGTGACCGTGATCAGGGAGGATCGCGCGACGCGGACCAAAACCGTGCGCGCGGATGTCGACCTCGCCACCGCCTACGCTCAGGCCCTGAAAGAGCTGGCCGGCGTGCTCCGCGTTCGCGAGGGGATGACACTCGCGCAGGTGGCCGCCCTCCCCGACGTGATCCGGGTCGAGGAGACGAAAGAAGACCTCGACACCCTGTGGCCCCAGCTGGCCGCCGCGCTCGAGGAGGCCACCACCGATCTCGTGGAGATGCGTGAGGCCGAGGGGCGCCGTCTCGCCGAGGACCTGGAGACGCGTCTCCTGCACGTGGAAGAGCTGGCCCGGGGTGTGGAGGCCCGTTCGCGGGGCGCCGTGGGCGAGTTCGTCACCCGCCTGCGGGAGCGGATCGCGGCGCTGCTGGGGGAAGTGCCGGTTGACGAGAACCGGCTGGCCGCGGAGGTGGCGATTTTCGCCGAACGCAGCGACGTGAGCGAGGAAGTGACCCGGTTGCGCAGCCACGTGGCACAGTTCCGCCAGGATCTCCGGGATGCCGAGGGGGCGGTGGGCCGCCGGCTGGAGTTCGTCTTGCAGGAGATGGGGCGCGAGGTCAACACCACCGGCGCCAAAGCGAACGATCTCGAGATCACCCGCGCGGTCATTTCGATGAAGGGTGAGCTGGAGAGCATGCGGGAGCAGATCCAGAACGTCGAGTAGGGCGAGTCCGTGGAACCCCGTCTGATCAATGTCGGCTTCGGGAATATCGTAGCGGCCAACCGGATTATTGCCATCGTCGCGCCGGATTCGGCGCCCATCAAGCGCATCATCCAGGAAGCCCGCGACAAGGGCGCCCTCATCGATGCAACATATGGCCGCCGTACGCGGGCGGTCGTGATCACAGACAGCGGCCATGTCGTGCTCTCCGCGGTGCAGCCCGAAACCGTGGCGCACCGGTTTACCACGCGGGAAGACGCCACCCGCGGGGACGAAGAGGAGGAGCCGGAATAGAGCCCGCATGATTATCGCCATCGCGGGTCCCATCGGCGTCGGGAAAACCACTATCGCCCGCGCGCTGGCTGAGCGCCTGAAATATCGGTACATCTCCGGCGGACAGGTGTTCCACGAGATCGCCCGCGAGCGCGGGATCTCGGTGCTCGAGGTGAATAAGCTCGCTGAAACGGATCCGGCCATCGACCGCGAAGTGGATCGCCGGCAACACGAGCTGGCCAAGGCCGGGAACTGCGTCGTAGAGAGCCGCCTGAGCGGATGGATGGTGGACGCCGACCTGAAGGTGTGGTTGCGCGCTCCAGTGGACGTGCGTGCCGCACGTGTGGCGCAGCGGGAGAGGCAGCGGGTCGAGGTGGCGAGGGCGGAGCTGGTGGAGCGCGAGCGAAGCGAGTGGGCGCGCTACAAGGCCGCCTACAACATCGATATCGACGATCTGAGTCCCTATCACCTCGTGATCGACACCACGCTGTGGAACGTCGAGGGGCTCGTCGACGCGCTGGCCGGCCTGGCGCGCGCGGCCTTGACCGGGATGCGCACACCATGAGTGATCCGCGGCTGACCGGCAAAGTCATTGTGGTTGGTGTCACGGGCGGGATCGCCGCCTACAAGACGGCGCAGATTGTGAGCCGGTTGCGCCAGATGGGCGCGGACATGTACGTCGTGATGACCGGGTCTGCGACACACTTCGTCTCAGCCCTGACATTTCGCACCCTGTCGCAGAACCCGGTCATCACGACGCTCTGGGATCCTGAAAACCCCTACGACGAACCCCATGTGGCCCTGGGCGAACGAGCGTCGTTGTATGTCATCGCGCCGGCTACCGCCCATACGATTGGCAAGCTCGCGCTCGGCCTGGCCGACGATGCCGTCACCGCGACCGCGCTGGTCACACGGGCCCCGGTGCTGTTGGCGCCAGCGATGCATGACGCGATGTACGAGCATCCGACGACCCAGGAACACCTGCGCACGTTGCGCCAGCGTGGATATCATCAGATCGGTCCCGAGACCGGGTGGCTCGCGTCCGGCCGCCAGGGTATCGGCCGCATGTCCGAGCCGGACGCCATCGTCGATGAGATCTTGACCATCCTCGACGCGCGTTGATCCAGGCGGCGCTCCGCCGCGCGGGTCCACGCGCGTGACGGAAGGGTTCGAAGGCCTATGTTTGCCGAGGTGGCGGTAAACGCCCCGCTGCGGGCGGGGGATCGGACCTTCACGTTTGCGGTTCCGCCGGAGATTGAGCCGCAGATCACCATCGGCACGCCCGTGCGCGTGCCGTTCGGGCGCCAGACGCCCACCGGATTCGTCGTGAGCCTTTCCGCCGCCAGCGGCCGTGCGGTACGTCCCATCGCGACCGTGGACGAACGTATGCCGCCGTTGCCCGCCGAACTCGTCGATCTCGCCGTGTGGATGGCCGAACAATATGTCTGTTCGGTTGGTGAAGCCCTCTGGGCGATGATCCCCTCCGTGTCGGCCGCACACCGCAAGCGCAAAGCGCCGGATGCCTCGGGCGCGGAGGAAGTGACATCACCACCGCGGCCCGGGGAGCCTGGAGAAGTCGAGCGCGTTCTGAACCACGTGCCTGCGGCCCGGCTCGCCGTGATCGCGGATGACGAGCGGTTCGGCGCGTATCTCGAGGCGGTCCGCTGGCTGGAGGCCGGGCAGCGTGGGGCGATCTTCCTCGTCCCCGAGGTCGTGCAGGCTCAGGCGTTCCTCCTGTGGCTGACCCGGCACAGCACCCTGCCTGCGCTCATCACGCACGGCGGACTCACCGACGCGCAGCGGTGGACGGCGTGGCGACAGGTCCAGAGCGGCGCCGTGCGGATTGTCGTGGGGACACGCCTCGCCATCTTTGCGCCCCTGCGCAATCTCTCTTTGATCGTCATCGACCATGAGGAGGATGCCTCTTATAAGGAAGAACGCGCGCCACGCTACCACGCCCGCCGGGTGGCAGAAGAGCGCGCGCGGCGCGTGGGCGCGGCGGTCCTCTGGGGCACTCCTGCGCCATCAGTGGAGGTCATGCACGCCGTAGAGGAAGGCGGGGCGGCGGCGATCGTCCGCCCTCCGGAGCGCCGCGCCGCGGTGGCGATCTCCGACGTCAGGGCGGAAGCCGGTCCGGTCGGTGGCCTGTTCGGCCGGCGGTTGTATCAACTCCTCGCCCGGATCCTTCCGCGCGGGCGGGCGATGCTCTTCGTGCCGCGGCGGGGGTACGCGGATTTCCTGCTGTGCCATGAGTGCGGCTGGGTCCCACGGTGCCCCCAGTGCGGTGTCGCGATGACGTATCACGTGCGGCAGGTTCGGCTGCAGTGTCATCTCTGCGGGAGAAGTGACCCCGCGCCTGAGGTCTGCCGGACGTGCGGGGGGACGCATCTGCGGCCGCATGGCGTCGGCACGGAGCGGGTCGAGCAAACCGCACGACGCCTCTTCCGCGGGGCGCCGATCTTTCGCCTCGACGCAGAGGTGGCCCCGGATGAAGCTGCGCAGCAGCGCGTGTGGCAACAGTTCGGCCGCAAGGGCGGGTTGCTGATCGGCACGCAGCTGCTCGTGAAGGGGGTGGGGCAGGTTCCCGCGGTCGTGGTGGGCGTGATCGGTGTTGACGCGGGGCTGAACCTGCCCGACTTCCGCGCCGCGGAGCGGACGTACCAGGTGCTGACGCGCCTGGTGGCACTCGCCGAGCAAGAGATGATCGTGCAGACTTTTGCGCCCTCCCACCCGGCGCTGCGGGCGCTTGTGCAGCAGGAGGCGGAAAAGTTCTATCGCGATGAGCTCGCCGCACGTAAGCGATTCCGCTATCCGCCGTACCACACGCTTGTGAACATCATCGTGACCGGACCGGATCCGGATGCGGCGCGGGACGTGGCGGCGCGCCTGGCCGGCGCGCTCGGCGAGGGCACCGAAGTGCTCGGTCCTTCTCCGGCGCCACTCGCGCGGGTGCGCGGGCGGTACCGATGGCAGGTGCTGGCGAAGGAGATCGAGGAGCTGGCCGCGCGGCGCGCCCTCACCGGCCTGCTGCGCACACTCGCTGTGCCACGCGAGACGAAAGTGATCGTTGATGTCGATCCGGTCGATCTCTTGTGACCAAGGTCGCAATTGATCACCATGATAGACTGGGAGCCGTGGAAATCGTGACTGTCGATAGTCCCAAGGCCGGCGTGCTCCGCCGGCGGGCGAAACCCGTCGGGCGGGTCACGGCCGACATGCAGCGTCTCATCGACCGGATGATCAATGCCATGCGGGAGGCGAAGGGCGTGGGTCTCGCCGCCCCGCAGGTCGGCGTGAGCAAGCGCGTCTTCGTGGCGGAGGTGGAGGAGCGCGTCCACGTCTTCATCGATCCGCAGATCGTGAAAAAGGACGGCGAAGAGATCTCGAGTGAGGGTTGCCTGTCCGTCCCAGGAATCGTTGCAGATGTGCCTCGCGCGCTGCAGGTCACGGTCAAGGGCAAGAACCGCAAAGGCCGGGGGATCACCATCGCCGCGGAGGGTTTGCTCGCGCGGGTGATCCAGCACGAGGTGGATCACCTCGATGGAGTCCTCTTCCTGGACAGGGTGGTGGATCGCTCCACGATTCGCGAGGTGACTGCCTCCACCGAGGTGGAAGCCGCGACGCCGCCCGCATGACGATCCCGCGCCTGCGCGCGGTGTTCCTGGGAACCCCCGCGTTCGCCGTTCCCTCGCTGCGCGCGCTGCTCACCGCCGGCGAGGTCCTCGCTGTCGTCACCCAACCCGACAAGCCGAAGGGGCGGGGACGACGGACCGTGCCTCCCCCCGTCGCCGTCTTCGCCCGCGAGCGCGGGCTGCGCGTGCTCCAACCCGCGAAGCTGCGCTCCCCCGAGGTGCTGGAGACGCTGCGCGAGCTGGCACCCGACATCATCGTGACCGTCGCGTACGGGAAGATCATCCCCAAAGAGATCCTCGAACTCGCGCCGCGCGGATCTATCAACGTGCATCCGTCGTTGCTGCCGAAATACCGGGGCGCCTCGCCGATTCACGCCGTTCTCCGCGACGGACAGCGGGAGACCGGCGTGACCATCATGTATCAGTCGATGGAGCTGGATGCGGGCGACATCATCCTGCAGCGAACGGTGCCGATCGATCTCAACGATACGGCGCAGACCCTCGAAGAGAAGCTCGCTGCCGCCGGCGCCGATGCGCTCGTCGAGGCCTTGCGGCTCATCGCCGGAGGCCGGGCGCCGCGGATCCCACAAGATCCCTCGCAGGCAACGTACGTGGGCAAGCTCAGCAAGGAAGATGGACGGATCGATTGGTCAAGGCCTGCCGCACGGCTGGTCGACTTCATCCGCGCGATGAATCCCTGGCCGTCGGCCTACACCTGGCACCGGGGGCAGCTCCTGAAGATCTGGAAGGCCGATGTGGTGCCCCGTGCCGGTGCACCGGGCACGGTCGTTGAGGTTCGGCGGGGGCAAGGGTTTGTGGTCGGGACGGGAGACGGCGGGCTGCTCGTTCTCGAAGTCCAGCCGGAAGGGCGCAGGCGTATGAGCGCGGATGAGTACGCGCGCGGCGCCCGTTTGCAGATCGGAGAATTGCTCGGAATGCTATAATTGGGGCCGACGGAGGTGACGTGATCGATGTACTTCTGGGATCCGACGTACGTGTTGTTGCTGCCGGCCATCATCCTCGCGGTGTACGCGCAGTTCAAGGTGCAATCAACGTTTCGCCGGTACTCGGAAATACGCAGTAGTACCGGCTACACGGGAGGGCAAGCCGCGGCGGCACTGCTGCAGCGACAGGGCATCACCGACGTGAAGATCGAGCCGGTGCAGGGTATGCTGGCCGACCACTACGATCCCCGCACCAAGGTGCTGCGTCTCTCAGAGCAGGTGTACGGCAGCGATTCGCTCGCCGCCATCGGCGTGGCCGCCCATGAGACCGGGCACGCCGTCCAGCACCGCGTCGGCTACGCGCCGCTCGCGCTCCGTTCCGCGATCGTGCCGGTGGCGCAGTACGGGACGACCGCGGCGTGGATTCTGTTCCTGCTGGGACTCGTCCTCGCCCGGCCGGGGCTGATGGACCTCGGTATCCTGCTGTTCCTGGGTTACGTCATCTTCGCGATCGTCACGCTGCCGGTGGAGTTCAATGCCAGCGCGCGGGCCGTGGAGTTGTTGCAGGGGCAGGGGATGGTGCTGCCGCAAGAGGCCCAGGGAGTGCGCGCCGTCCTCAACGCGGCGGCGCTGACCTACATTGCGGCCGCGGCGGTGGCGGTGCTTCAACTCGTCCGTCTCATCGTCCTGCGCAACATGCGCGACGACTAAGCTTAGATTGTGAGCGTCTGATGAAGACAGCCCGCCGGGCGGCTGCGCAAGCCGCCCGGCGTCCTTCTGAAAGAGGATCCGCACGGGAGGCGGCTGTGTTGATCCTCGCGCGCGTCGACCACGGCGAGGCTTACGCCAACCTCCTGCTTGGGTCCGTCCTGAGTCGAGCCCGGCTGTCCGAGGCGGACGCGGGGCTGGCGACTGAGCTTGTCCTGGGGACGCTGCGCCACCGCGCGCGGGTGGATTGGACTCTGGCGGGCGCGCTTCGCCGGCCGCTAAGTGATCTACCACCCCGCATCCGGGCGGTGCTGCGGACCGGGGCCTATCAATTGATCTTTCTGCCGCGCATTCCCGCGCATGCCGCCGTTGATGAAGCAGTCTCACTGGCCCGCACCCTGGGTCACGTGGGGACGGCGAAGCTCGCGAATGCCGTGCTGCGGCGCATCGCCTCGGAGGGGGAACGGCCGCTCCCCGCGGGATCTCCTGCCGAGCGCATCGCGGTCGAGAACTCGCACCCCGGGTGGCTTATCGACCGCTGGCTGCGCCGGTTCGGCGATGTGGAAACCGAAGCGCTCTGCCGGGCCAACAATGCCCCCGCCCGTCCGACCGCCCGCGTGAATACCCTCAAGCTACAACCCGATGAGGCGGTCGAGCGCCTCCACGATGCGGGTATCACCGTTACACGTACCGCAATTGCAGAGGGGTTGCACCTGGCCGGCCCGGTCTCTGACCGTCACCGTATCGTCATGGAAGGACTCTGCGTGATGCAGGACCTGGCCGCGATGCTGGTGACGCACGTCCTCGACCCCCAGCCGGGGGAGACGGTCATCGACGGCGCGGCGGCTCCCGGAGGGAAGACCACGCACATCGCCGAACGGATGCGGGACCGCGGGCGAATCATCGCCTGCGACATCCACACCGCCAAGCTTGAGCGTCTCCGCCATCGGGTCGCTGGGATGGGCATAAGCATCGTGGAGGCGCACGAGCAGGACGCCCGCGGGATCGGTCGGGCGTTCCCCCGCCAGGCGGACCGTGTCCTGCTCGACGCGCCGTGCACAGGGTTGGGTGTGCTGCGGCGTCGGCCTGATATCAAGTGGCGCGTGCAGGCTGAGGATGTCACCGCGCTCGCCGCGTTGCAGCAGCAGATCATTCAGGGCGCCGCTGATGCGGTGCGGCCCGGGGGTGTGCTCGTCTACAGCGTCTGCACCACCGAGGATGAAGAGGGGCAAAAGGTGGTTGAGGAGTTCCTGCGGGAGCACAAGGAGTTTCGTCTGGAGATGCCTGACCTTCCGGACGCATTCAGATCCGCCGTCGCCGCCTCCGGCGCCGCGCTGTTGCTCCCGCACCGCCACGGCACCGACGGGTTTTTCATCGCGCGCATGCGGCGGCGCGCCGACATCTGATGGCCACCTCCATCGACGGTCCGGTTGAACTCAAGGGCATGACGCTTCCCGAGCTCGAGGCGCTGGCGTCGAGTCTGGGTGAGCCGGCGTATCGCGGCAGGCAGATTGCCCGTTGGGTGTATCAGGGCAATGCCTCCTCGTTCGCCGAAATGAGCGATCTGCCCGCGGCGCTGCGCGGCCGCCTGGCATCATCTGCATCCCTCACCTCGCTCGAGCCGCTGACGGAGGTGACCGCGGACAGAGGCGACACCGTCAAATATCTCGTGAATCTCGCCGATGGCGCCACGGTGGAGACGGTCTTCATGCGCTACGAGGACGGGCGGCGCAGCGTGTGCATCTCCACCCAGGTCGGATGCGGCATGGGATGTACCTTCTGCGCGACGGGGCTGGCCGGCCTCACCCGCAACCTCACCGCCGCGGAGATCATCGATCAGGTGCTGCTGGTGCAGCGGAAACAGCAGGAACGTATCACCAACGTCGTCTTCATGGGAATGGGAGAGCCGCTCGCCAATTACCACGCCACGCTGCGCGCGCTGTACGTGCTCAATGCGCCGTACGGGCTGGGCATCGGCATGCGCCACCTCACCGTCTCGACGGTCGGTCTGGTCCCACAGATTCAGATGCTGGCGAAAGAACGGCTGCAGTTCACCCTGGCCGTCTCGCTGCACGCGCCGGATGACGGCCTGCGAAGCGCGCTGGTGCCCATCAACCGGCGGTGGCCGATTTCGGAACTGCTGACGGCCAGCGGCGCCTACGTGCGGCAGACCGGGCGGCGCGTGTCGTTTGAATACGTGCTGCTCGAGGGCGTCAATGACCGTGCCGACCAGGGGGCGCTGCTGGGCAGACTGCTTGCTGAGCACGCCCGGGCAGTCGGCGAGACGCCCGCGGCGGCGTGGCACGTGAACCTCATCCCCTGGAATCCCGTCTATGGGATGCAGTATCATCGGCCCGGCCGCAGCCGCGTGGAAGGCTTCCTCACCGAGCTGGACCGGCGTGGTGTGCCGGCGACGGTTCGCCTCGAGCGGGGGATCGAGATCGACGCGGCCTGCGGGCAGCTCCAGCGAACGCACGGGCTGTCCGACCGTGGACAGGACGTCTTACCCGGGCACGCGGGCACAAACGCAGGGACGCGGTTCTCACAAGAGGAAGCCGCCTCCAGGAATCCGACATGATTGCCACCGGGTCGGTGATCAGCCAGCGTTACGAGATTCTCGACCTCATCAGCGGGGGCGGGATGGCGGAAGTCTTCCGCGCGCGGCGCATCGAGGATGGCGAGGTCATTGCCCTCAAGATCCTTCGCCAGCAGTACGCCTCGGACGCGGACTTCATCACGCGCTTCGAGCGAGAGGCCAAGGCGGTGTCCGAGCTCTCGCATCCCCACATGGTCCGCGTCTACGACAGCGGTCGCGACGGCGACGTCCACTTCATCGCCATGGAATACGTCCAGGGGGAGAACCTCAAGGAGCATATCCGCCGCCACGGGCGCCTGGAGCCGGATCGCGCCCTGGAGATCGCGGCGCAGGTGTCCGACGCGCTCGAATACGCGCACAGCCATGGGATCGTGCACCGGGACATCAAGCCTCAGAACATTCTGCTGACCAGCGACGGCCGCGTGAAGGTGACCGACTTCGGAATCGCCCGGGCGATGAGCTCCGCGACGATTACGCAGACGGGCACCGTCCTCGGTTCTGTCCAGTACCTGTCGCCCGAGCAGGCCCGCGGCGGGGCGGTGGGGCGGTCGACCGACATTTACTCGCTGGGCGTGGTGCTCTACGAGATGGTCACGGGAGCGTTGCCGTTCAACGGCGACAGCCCTATCGCGATCGCCCTGGCGCACGTGAACCAGGCCCCGCCGGCGCCCCGGACGCACGTGCCTTCGTTGCCGGTGCGCATCGAAAACATCATTCTGTTCGCGCTGGCCAAGGCCCCGTCACGGCGTTACCGTTCCGCCGGCGAGATGCGGCGGGATCTGATCGGTGAGACCGAGCTATGGAGCCACGTGGTTCCGCGCACCCTCCTCGAGGACACGTCCCCCACGGTCGTGGTCTCCGGACGGCTGGTTCCCCGCCGCAAGATCCCTGCAGCGACCATGGGTGTGATCCTCGCGGTGGTGATTGCGGGTACCGCCTGGGGTGGGTGGCGTGCGTTCAGCAGCTACCTGGTCGTGCCCGAGGTTGAGGTGCCGAACTTCGTCGGACGGGCGTTCCCGGTCGCTCAGCAGGTCGCGTCGAGTGTCGGTCTCTCCCTCTCGGTGATCGAGCGCGTGTTCAGCACGAATAGTCCCCCGGACGTCGTACTGTCGCAGGAACAGCCGGCCGGTAAGCGCGTCAAGCGGGGCCGGGTGATCGGCGTAGTCGTGAGCCTGGGACCCGAGATCATCACCGTCCCGGACGTCCAGCGGCGCTCGCTGA
>JAIBHM010000193.1 GCA_020028535.1 Armatimonadota bacterium
GCAGGTCATCCAGCGGCTGCATGCGGGTCAGAGTCGGGCGAGATGTATCCTTAGGACGGCTCTTGCTCGTGGACAACTAGGTCCGGACCGAGTTGAGGGAACATAAGGGCACATGCCGCAGCGTCCCTTATGTTCCCTTATTGTCCGTTGCAGGATTGGCTCGCGGGCAACTAAGCCGGGCAACACAGCTAGTCCTGCACAAAAGCGACGAAGCGGCAAAACGCGGCTTCGCCGCCCTTGAAACGGAACGGGAAGCAGCCGACCGAGACGCGCTGGTTCAGCACCAGGTCGATGTGGCCGCCGACATTCTCGACATGGAAGACGCCCTTCGGGAATAGCATCGTGTGCGTGGCCTGGTAATCCCGGGGCCAGGGGAAGGCCTCATCCAGCGGCATCCCGATCTTCTTCTCCACCTCGGGGATCAGGTCACGCCGGGCGTCACGGACTTTCGTATTATAAGGATGATCCGTGCTGATGGCATCGACTGCCATCCAACGGATGCCCCGGTCGAGCACCCACTTGCAGAACTCAGCCCTGGGACCGGGGTGGCGCAGGAACGCCCGCGGCAGATCCGCTCTGGCGTCCTTGTGGCGCTCCTTCGTGTGCGGGGACCAGTCTTCATTGTAATAGGCGTGGTAGCCGGTATGGATGACCAGGATGTCCCCCTTCTCGATCTTGATGTTGTGCTTCCGTTCCCACGCCTCAAAGTGATCGGAGCCATAAATGTCGTAATCGCCGATGCCGAACTGCTGCAGGTCCACCACGCAGGCCGGTCCCACCAGGTCTTCGATGGGAATGCCTGAGACGTCCGGCCCAGGATCATTGAAGTGCAGCGGGGAGTCAAGGTGGGTGGCGATGTGGTTGGTGCTGCTGATGTGCTGCGCGTTTACGCCCTCGAACGCCATCTTCTTGACCCACGTGATTTTGGGTCCCTCGTAGTACGCAAACGGAGGCGAATCGACGCTGAAGTTCTGACTCAAATCCAGCACTCTGCACCGGCTGAGATCGAAGGATTTCATGGTGCGAAATTACGACACCCCGCAGGTGAACCCTGCGTGATCTCGTATTCAGTGGTGGTCGTGCGAACAAATGCCGCTACGCGCCGTCACGTTTGACGTCTACTCCGCCCTGTTCGACACCGTGTCCGGTCTGGCCGCGGCCGTGGCCGACGTCGTGCGCCATCGCTTTTCCAAAGAGGATCCGCGCACGATGGCCCAGACCTGGCGGGACAAGCAGGCCGAGTACCTGCTGCTCTCGAACTCGCTGGAGCGCGAACCGGCGAGCAACCGCGCGGCCATCGAGACCGCCGCCCGCTTCGCGCTGCGCCAGTTCGTCCCGCCGCTTTCGCGGCAGGAGCACCGCTCGCTCCTCGCCGTGTGGGAACAACTGCCGGCGTGGCCGGAAACGGCCGAGGTCCTCGCCGTCGTGCGGGCCAAGCCCCTGATCCTCGCCACGCTGAGCAATGGCGACGAAGACATGTTGCGCCCGCTGCTCGGGACTCTCCCGGTGAAATTCGATCACCACATCTCCACACAGGGCGCAAAGTTCAAACCGCATCGATCAATCTATGAACGGACACTCCAGGTCCTTGGGGTGCCGGCGGGAGACCTCCTGCACGTGGCGGGGAGCGGCACCGACGCCATGGGGGCGACGGCAGTGGGTATCCGCACCCTCTGGATCAATCGGAGCGGCGAGCCCGTGCTGGATCCGAAATATGGCCCGTCCTATGAGGGACGACACCTGCGGGCGGTGTTCCGCATCCTGGAAACGTTAGGTGCGTAGGCGGGGATCCAGCGCGTCACGGAGGGCGTCCCCGAGCACGTTGAACGTGAGCACCGTCGTGGTGATGGCCAGGCCGGGGAACACCGCCATCCAGGGCGCCCGCTGCACGAATTCCACTGCCGCTCCGCTCAGCATCAACCCCCACGCCGCCGTCGGCTCATTGATGCCCAGACCCAGGAAACTGAGCGAGGCCTCCAGGAGGATGGCCTGCCCCAGGAAGGCGGTCACCATCACGAGATACGGCGCCACCACGTTCGGCACCATGTGCCGGAAGATGATCCGCCAGTGGCCGGCGCCGATGGCGCGGGCCGCCTCCACGTACGTAGTCCGACGGATGGACAGCGCGCTCGCGCGGACGACCAGCTCGATGCGAGGGACAAACGACAACCCAATCGCCAGAATCAGATTTTGAATCCCGGAGCCGAGAATGGCCACAATGGCCAGCGCCAGGATGATGATCGGGAAGGAGATCATGATGTCCGCCAGGCGCTGGATGAGAAGGTCCGTGGTGCCTCCGAAGTAGGCGCTCGCCACGCCGATCATGGCGCCGAGGGTCGCGCCGGCCAGCGACGCCCCGAACCCGACGAGCAAGGCCGTGCGGGCTCCGTAGATGATCCGGCTGAGTACATCTCTCCCATAGGCGTCGGTCCCGAACCAGTGCGTCGCCCCGGGCCGGCCGAACATCGCTCCGAAGTCATTGGCCACCGGATCGTACGGCGCCAGCGTGCCGGCCAGCGCAGCGACCACCGCCATAATCATGATGGCGACGGCCGCGGCCGCTCCGAGGGGGTAGCGTCGGACGAAGCGCGCGAGCCACGATGCGCCATGTCGCTTCGTCGCAAGCGACGGGACGCGACGTCCTTCAACGTTCGGACCCGGGGTCGCGATGACTCGCCGGGGCTCAGCCATAGCTGATCCGCGGGTCGAGCCAGACGTAGAGCAGGTCGATCAGGAAGTTGACGACGATGTACACACCGGCCACGAGCAGCATCAGCCCTTGAATCATCGTGTAGTCGCGGTGGCTGATCGCGTCCACGAACAACTTCCCGATGCCGTTCAAGTTGAACACCTGCTCGGTCACGACCAGGCCCCCGATCAGGAACGCAAACTCCAGCCCGATCACGGTCACGACCGGCATCAGCGCGTTGCGCAGCGCATGGCGGACGATGATCACCCGCTGCGCCAGCCCCTTCGCCCACGCGGTGCGCACGTAATCCTCGCGCAGCACTTCGAGCATTGCCGACCTGGTCATGCGCGAGGTGACCGCGGAATACCGGTACCCCACCGCGAGCGCGGGCCAGATCAATTGCAGCAGGTTCGCCCGCGGGTCGACCCACAGCGGCGTAAACGTGAGGGGAGGCAGCCAGTGCGCGTAGGTGAGCAGCGCGAGCAGCAACAGAATGGCCAACCAGAAGCTCGGGGTGGCGAGACCGGCGACGCCGACGATCTGCACCGTGTAGTCGACCCAGGTGCCGCGACGCACGGCGGCGGTGATGCCAAGCGGAATGGCAATCGCGACGGCGATCAGCGTCGACATAATGGCCAGCTGCAGGCTCAGCTGGAAGCGCAGGGCGATCTCGTGGGTGATCGGCGCGCCGGTCCACATGGAGGTGCCCAGGTCGAAGCGCACCAGCCCCGCCATCCAGTCGACAAACTGCTGCCAGAGCGGCTTGTTCAGGCCCAGCCGGGCCCGCTCCGCCTCGATCACGCCCCGCGTGACGAAGCTGCCCCCGCTGACGAGACGGAGTTCCACGATGTCACCCGGAATGACGCGCACGAGCACGAAAATGAGCACCGCCACGGTCAGCAGCGTCAAAATGAGCACCGCCACGGTCAGCAGCGTCGGAATCATCAGCAGCAGCCGCCGGATCAGATAGCGCGCCATGTCAACGTCCCTTTGGGAACGTCAGCGCCGGGAGCCGCTGCTCGCAGCGTCAGCCCCCGGCGCCGAATGATCGGACGAAAGGCTACTCGGACAACCACACGTCCTGGAGATCTTCCAGGTAGTGGGACGGGGTGATCTTGTACCCGTGCAGCTTGGCGGAGTGCGGGATGATCCGCTTCCACCAGAGTACGTAGATCTGCCAGACACGGTCGTCCAGCAGCCGCTTCTCGAACTGGCGCACCAGGACCATGCGGTGCGGCTTGTCCTCGGAACGGCTTTGCTCCGTAAACAGCCGGTCCAGCGTGCGGTCCGTGTACCCCCCGTAATTCAGGGGGCTGAGGTCCACCGAGAGGAATTTGACGAGCTGCAGGTCCGGGTCGTCGTAGAAGTCGCAGTTGAAGTCCACCGC
>JAIBHM010000044.1 GCA_020028535.1 Armatimonadota bacterium
GGCGAAGTCACGAAGGACGTCCCGCATGGCAAGCTTGCCCGAGACGATCGCAAGGATTCTCCGGACAAATCCTGACGCCCTGATCGCCTGCCACGTCGCCCCAGACGGCGATTGTCTTGGGGCCTCGCTGGCGCTCGCGATGGCGTGCGAGCGGGCGGGAGTGCGGGCGGTGGTGGGCAGCGCGGACGGGGTCCCGGAAACCTACCGCTACCTCCACGGAAGTGATCGCATCATCACCACACCGCCGGACCACCAGTTCAGCGTTGGGGTGGCGATGGAGTGCAGCAGCCTGGAGCGCGCTGGCACGTTTGCCGAGGCCCTCACACGCTGCAGCACCCTCATCAACATCGACCACCACCTCAGCAACGCGGGATACGGCAACATTGTGTACTGGGACACGTCGGCGGCGGCCGTGGGCGAGCAAGTCTACGGCATCATCCAGGCCATGGGTACGCAGATTACGCCCGAGATCGCCCAGTGCCTGCTCGCCGCGATCGTCACCGACACAGGCAGCTTCCGGTATCCCAACACGAGCCCCAAGACGCTGCGCCTGGCCGCCGACCTGGTGGACGCCGGGGCCTCGGTGCATACGGTCGTGGAGCGCGTGTACGAGACGCGAAGCGCGGCATCCCTGCGTCTCATCGGCCGCGCGCTCAACAATTTGACGATCTCGGCGGATGGGCGCATTGCCTGGACCGTGATCACTCCGGAAGTGTTGAGGGAGACCGGGGCGCTTCCCGAGGACACCACAGGGATCGTGGGCATGCTGCGTCAAGTCCGCGGCGTGAAGGTGGCGCTGCTCTTCGAGGTCACACCCGCGGGGATCCGGGTCGGCATCAGGTCGCGGGACGCCGCCCGAGCGAACGTGATCGCGGAGACGTTCGGAGGCGGGGGCCACAAAGGGGCGGCAGGGTTTACGATGCCGGGACCCCTCGAAGACGTCATCGCCAGGACGCTGGCCGCCGTGGAGAAAGAGTTGGCAGGCGTATGATTGACGGCATCCTCAACGTCCTCAAACCCGTGGGAATGACGTCCCACGACGTGGTAGACGTGATCCGCCGCCTCGCCGGAACGCGGCGCGTCGGCCATACCGGCACGTTGGATCCGGGCGCGGCCGGGGTGCTCGTCCTGGCGATCGGAAAGGCGACGCGGGTCGCCGAGTTCGTCGCGGAGACAGACAAGGAGTATCGCGTCGAAATCACGTTTGGGCGTGCCACAGACTCCGGCGACGCCTACGGCAAAACGGTGGCGGAACACCCCGAGGTGCGCGTCGATCCGGCGCAGGTCAGGGACGTGCTCTCGCGCTTTGTGGGCCAGATCGAGCAAGTGCCGCCGATGGCCTCAGCGGTACATGTGGGCGGCCGGCGACTGTATGAACTGCACCGGCAGGGGACCCAGGTCGAAGTCCCATCGCGCCGTGTCACAGTGTATCAGCTGGACCTGATCGGATTCGAGCAAGGGCCTCCGGCCCGTGGCTGGCTGCACGTCGCGTGCTCCAAAGGCACGTACATCCGAAAACTGTGCCATGACATCGGCGAAGCGCACGGCGCAGGTGCGTATGCGTCGTTCATGATCCGCACCCGGGTCGGGCGATACTCGCTTGAAGACACACACACCCTGGAGGAGCTTTCGCAGGCGGCGGAAGGCGCCGGCCTCGCCTCGGCGGTGGAATCGGCCGACGCGGCTCTGGCCGATCTCCCGGTCGTGGACCTCTTGCCGCCACAGCGTCAGGCGGTGATGCACGGCCAGCCGGTCCCGCTGTTCAAAGTCCAGGGATGGCAGTCCTTGATGCAGGCGAAGATCGTGCGCCTCCGGGACACGCAGGGTCTGATCGCGCTCGCCCGAGTGGAGCAGGGAGTGCTGAAGCCCTTCAAAGTGCTGCGGGATAGTTAATGGAGGTCGTCCGCGGTATTGAGGCGTTTCCGCAGCAACGAGTGCCGGTCGTGCTCGGACTCGGCACTTTCGACGGCATGCACCTCGGGCACCAGGCGTTACTCTCCGAGGTGGTGCGCATCGCGGGTGAGCAGGAGGGCCGGGGCGCGGCCATCACCTTCGATCCGCATCCCCTCGCCGTCATCGCGCCTCCGCCCGAACCGTTCCTGCTCACGACAATCGAGGAGCGCCTGAGGCTCATCGCGTCGCTCCGAATCGACCTCGCCCTGGTAATCCGGTTTGATGCGGAGCTCAGACAAGTCAGCGCGCAGGAGTGGATGGAACTGCTGTTGCGCCACGTCCGGATGAGTGATGTGGTCTGCGGCTCCAACTACACCTTTGGACGCGACCGCGCCGGGACCGTCCAGCTGCTGCGCGGCTGGGCGGAAGCCGAGGGCGTGAGGGTGCACATCGTGCCGCCCGTGCGCGTCGGCGGCGCGCTGGTGAGCAGCACTTTGATCCGGCGGCTTCTGCGTGCGGGCGATGTCGCGGAAGCCGCCCGTTACCTGGGACGCTGGTACACGCTGCGCGGGACGGTGCAACGGGGCGACGCACGTGGGCGCACCCTGGGTTTCCCCACCGCCAATCTGTCGTTGCCGGAGGAGAAGCTCATCCCAGGCACCGGCATCTATACCGCCATGGCCCGCACGGAACGGGGCCTGCATCAGGCGGCGGTGAGCATCGGCACGAGACCGACCTTCGGCCCGGGCGCGCTGGTAGTGGAGGCATACCTGCTGGAGTTCTCAGGCGACCTGTACGGCGAAACGCTGGAGCTGCATTTCGTGCAGCGCCTGCGGGACGAGCTTGCGTTCGCCTCCGAGGCGGCGCTCATCCGCCAGATGCGCGAGGATGTGTCGGAGACCGCGCGCCTGCTGGCGCATGTGGAGGCGCCGGCACCATTTGGAGCCGTTTGAGCTAGCCCATTTAGATCATCGAACGTGATGTAACTAGGTCCGGACCGAGTAAGCTAGCCGAGTTGTATTTCTGGCGGAACCTCCACGTTCATTAGAGATGATCCTCCGTCTGCGAAGATCACCTGCCCGGTAATCCACCCGGCGTCCTGAGAACACAGGAGCGCGGCCACGTTCCCGACATCAGCCGGGGTTCCCAGCCGGCCCATCGGCGTCCAACCTCGCCTGTGCCAGCCCCGGATTAGTTCCTGACCCTGCGGAGGCAGACTGTTCAACACACTATCCTCCGTCCACCCTGGGCTGATCGCATTGACGGTGATGCCTCGCTTGGCCAGGGCGACGGCAAAGTACCGGACCAGGGATTCCATACCGATCCCGCGCACGACCGCTTTTTGGGGAGGATATTCAGGATACTTCCAAGACCCTGATGGTCATTTGTGGGAGATCGCCTGGAATCCGCAATGGGAAAATGAGGAATAGATGTGCTAACATTATGTGTTGATAGTCCGGCTGGGAGGTCCGTTCCTCCGACGGCCGCTCGGCCTTGATCTATGATGGAGGTGGAGTGGGTTGGCGTTACCCAAAGTGAAAAAGACTGAGATCGTGGACCAACACCGCAGGCATCAGACCGACACCGGCTCCCCCGAAGTGCAGATCGCGCTGCTGACCGAGCGGATCAACGAGCTCACCGAGCATCTGACGGCTCACAAGAAGGACATCCATTCCCGGCGAGGGCTGTTGAAGATGGTCGGCCAGCGGCGCCGGCTGCTGTCGTACTTGCAGGACTCCGATCTGCAGCGGTACCGCCAGATCGTTGACAACCTTGGCCTTCGCCGGTAGCGGCGGGGCAGCCAGACACAGTGTGTCAGGAGCGGGGTACCCCCCGCTCCTTTCCGTGTATGAGCACGTGAGGTGCGCAATCATTCTAAGGAGGGCGTTATGACCGAGTCTGAGATCAAGCGGGTCGCGGTCGAGGTGGCCGGGCGGCAGTTATCCTTCGAGACAGGCTGGCTGGCGCGGCAGGCCGGCGGGTCCGTCGTCGTGCGCTACGGCGACACGATGGTGCTGGTTACCGCCACCGCCTCGGAAGGGCCTCGCGAAGGGATCGATTTCTTTCCCCTGACCTGTGATTTCGAAGAGAAGATGTACGCCGCCGGGAAGATCCCCGGGGGGTTCTTCAAACGAGAAGGGCGTCCGGGTGAGCGTGCGATCCATTCCGCGCGGCTGATGGACCGACCCATCCGCCCGCTGTTCCCGAAAGGGTTCCGCAACGACGTGCAGGTCATCGCCACGGTGCTGTCCGCGGATCAGGAAAACGATCCGGCGATTCTGGCCATCAACGGAGCGTCCGCTGCGCTGACCATCTCCAACATTCCCTTCAGCGGCCCCATCGCGGCCGTGCGTGTCGCGCTCATCGACGGCGAGCTCGTCACCAACCCCACGCAGACGCAGCTCGACGCCGGGGGCCAGCTGGACCTGGTGGTTGCCGCGAGCGACGACGCGATCGTCATGGTCGAGGCCGGCGCGAAGGAGATCGCGGAGGAGCGCGTCCTTGAGGCGCTCGACCGCGCGCACGAAGAGATCCGCCGGATCATCCGCACGCAGCGCGAACTGGCGGGCACTGCCGCTAAGCCGAAGACCGAGGTCCCCCCGGCGCAGGTTGACCAGGAGCTGGTGGCCGCGGTCCGGCAGCAGGCGCTGCCGCTTGTCAGCGAGGCGTTGGCGCACCCGGAAAAGTTGATGCGTGAGGACGCCCTGCACCAGGTCACACTCCGTGTCGCCCCCGCGTTCGCCCAGTCCCATCCCGACCGCGCGCAAGAGATCGAAGAAGCGGTCGCCTTCCTGATCAAGGACGAAGTCCGGCGCCGGACGCTCGAGGAGTCACGGCGCGTGGACGGGCGCGGCCTGCGGGACATCCGGCCCCTGCGTGCCGCCGTCGGACTGCTGCCGCGCACCCACGGGTCCGGCTTGTTCCAGCGCGGGCAGACGCAGGTCCTCTCAGTCGCCACGCTCGGCACGGGGGAGGACGAGCAGATCATCGACGATCTGACGAAGCGGACGCGCAAGCGCTTCATGCATCACTATTCGTTCCCGCCGTTCAGCGTGGGTGAGGTGCGGCCGCTGCGCTCGCCCGGCCGGAGAGAAATCGGGCACGGGCTGCTTGCCGAGCGGGCCCTGGAGGCGGTGCTCCCCGACGAGAGCGTCTTCCCATACACCATTCGCCTCGTCTCCGAAGTCCTGGAATCCAACGGCTCGACGTCGATGGCCTCGGTCTGCGCCTCGACGCTCGCGCTGATGGACGCCGGCGTGCCGATCAAGGCGCCGGTGAGCGGGATCTCCATCGGGCTGGTCACCGATGACCGCGGCAAGACAGCGCTGCTCACGGACATCCAGGGCGTCGAGGATGCCATGGGCGACATGGATTTCAAGGTTGCCGGCACGCGCGCCGGCGTGACCGCGGTGCAGCTGGACATCAAGGTCAAGGGGCTCTCGCGGGAGATCATGGCCCAGGCGTTCGCCGCAGCCCGTGAAGCGCGCCTGAAGATCCTCGACGTGATGACCCAGGCCATCGCCGAGCCGCGGCCCAACCTCTCACCGTACGCGCCGCGGATCATCACCATCGAGATCAATCCCGACCGGATCCGTGAGGTCATCGGTCCCGGTGGCAAGGTGATCAACAAGATCACGGCCGAGACCGGCGTGAAGATCGACATTGAGCAGGACGGCAAAGTGCACGTCGCCTCCGCGGACGAAGACGCCGCCAAGCGCGCGATCAAGATGATCGAGGACATCGTGCGCGAGGTGAAGCTGAACGAAATTTTCACCGGCAGGGTTACCCGCCTGATGAACTTCGGGGCCTTTGTGGAGGTGCTGCCGGGCAAGGAAGGATTGGTGCACATCTCCGAGCTGGGCGACGGCGAGCGGGTGAACCGCGTCGAGGACGTCGTCAAGGTCGGGGACGAGATGCAGGTCCGTGTGAAAGAGATCGACAACATGGGCCGCATCAACCTGACCAAACGCCTCACCCCGGGACCCGAGGATGCGCGACCGCGCCCGCGAGAAGGCGGTCCGAGAGGCGACGACCGCCGGCACCGGCCCGAGGGCGGCGGGGGGCACCGCCGTCGCCGACCCGACGCCCGGGGCGACCAGCGCGGCCCGCGCCCCGAATAAGCGCAAGAGGATTCCACGTTCGCTTACAGTAGAGGTTCAAGAACCTGCGCGGACCTGCGGGTCCGTGCAGACGTGACCACCATGCGCGACGAGATCGCCAAGAGCGTACTGCCAACCGGACTGCGCATTGTCACGGAGCGGATGCCACATGTCCGCACCGCGGCGATGGGGATCTGGGTCAACGCCGGCTCGCGCTATGAGCCGCCGGCGTTGCACGGCATCTCGCATTTCCTCGAGCACCTCTTCTTCAAGGGAACCGCAAAGCGCACGGCGCTGGAGATCGCCCAGGCCGCGGACGAGGTCGGCGGCCAGATGAACGCATTCACGGACCGTGAGCAGACCGTGTTCTACGTGAAAGTTCTGTCCGCTCACTTCGAGCGGGCGGTCGAGATCACGAGCGACATGCTGCTCCACTCCACGTTCGCGGGCGAGGCGATCGAGCGCGAGCGGCAGGTGATCACCGAAGAGATCAAGAGTTATGAAGATTCCCCGGACGAGCTGGTCCAGGACCTCTTCGCCCAGACGGTATGGAACGGCCATCCGCTGGGCCGCCCCGTCATCGGCACGCTGTCCACGGTCAACCGCCTGACGCGTGAGGACCTGGTGCAACACGTGAGCCAGTTCTACCGTCCGGGCAACGTCGTGGTCTCGGTCGCCGGGGACATCGACCACGCCCACGTCGTCGACGTGATCGGCCGCTACCTGGGCCGGTGGGAAGGCCCGGTCACCCCCGTCGCCGCGGATCCACCGCGGCCGCAGGCCGACGTCGCGACCCGGCTGAAGGAGACAGAGCAGATTCACCTGTGTCTCGGCACCCGGGGATTGGCGCAGGGCGACGAGGCGCGGTACACGCTCTCTCTGCTCGACCACCTGCTCGGGGGCGGGATGAGCTCGCGGCTCTTCCAGGAAATCCGGGAAAAGCGGGGTCTCGTCTACACCATCGCATCGTACGGCTCCTCGTACCGTGACGGCGGGTTGTTCGTGATCTACGCGGGGATGAGCCCCGATGCGGGGCCTGAAGTGATCCGCCTCACGCTGGATGAGGTGGAGAAGATGAAAGCTGAGCTGGTTGATGGGGCAGAACTGTCCCGGGCGAAAGAGTCGTTGAAGGGTAGCCTGATGCTGTCGCTGGAGAGCACCGGCAGCCGGATGTCCATTCTCGCGCGCTCCGAGATCTACCACGGCCGGCAGATTACGCTCGATGAGCTCATCTCGAAGATCGACGCGGTGACGGCCGACGACCTGCGCCGTATGGCGAACGACCTCTTCCGGCCGCGCCTGTTGTCGATGGCCGCGATCGGCCCGTTCCGATCGGACGGCGCCCTCGCCAAGTCCATGGGGGACGCGTTCGAGAGTTACGTCGAAGCCAAGGCCTGAGGAACCATGGCCGAGCGAGTCCGAGTCGCCGTCGCCGGGGCGGCCGGCCGCATGGGCCGCGCCGCCATCCGCGCCATCGCGCGTGAACCCGATCTTGTGCTCGTTGGGGCGATCGGCAGAACCAACAACATCGGGAAAGACGCCGGTGAGGTTGCCGGCGCGGGCAGGCTCGGTGTCCCGGTCAGCGCGGATCTCGAACGCACCCTCCGGAACGGCGTCGATGTTCTCCTGGACTTCACTCCCGGCGCGGCAGCTGTCGATCATGCCCGCGTCGCCATCCCAACCGGTGTCGCCCCCGTGATCGGGGGCACCGGCATCACCCCCCAGCAGATCAACGACCTGAGCCGTCTCTGCGAGGAGCGGCGAATCGGCGCCATTGTTGCCCCCAACTTCGCGATCGGCGCGGTGCTGATGATGGAGTTTGCGCGGCAGGCCGCCCGGTACTTCCCCCATGCCGAGATCATCGAGCTGCACCACGATCGTAAACGGGATGCCCCCTCGGGCACTGCGGTCAAGACCGCGGCCCTGATCTCCACGGCCCGCGGGAAGGAGCCCGTCCCGGCGGTAAAAGAGGAAGAAATGGTTCCGGGAGCGCGCGGGGGTCGGGCCGAGGGCGTCCCCGTGCACAGCGTGCGGCTGCCGGGACTCGTGGCCCACCAGGAGGTCATCTTCGGCGGGCCGGGCCAGACGCTCACGATCCGCCAC
Organism: Armatimonadota bacterium; assembly: GCA_020028535.1. Taxonomy (GTDB): domain Bacteria; phylum Sysuimicrobiota; class Sysuimicrobiia; order Sysuimicrobiales; family Kaftiobacteriaceae; genus Kaftiobacterium. The sequence goes on from JAIBHM010000044.1 coordinate 8,097, forward strand.
GACTCGATCAGCGAGGAGTCGTTCATGCCGGGGATGCTGCTGGCGGTGCGGCGCGTGGGATCGTTGCCCCGGCTCGTGTACGGGCTGGAGAAGTTGCTGGAGCTGCCTGAGAGAGTTGAAAAGTAGACGCGATGCCCGTAGAGTTCGCTTCAAGGACGATATGAACGGATACCGGATCGCGGTTGTCGGCGCCACGGGCGCGGTCGGGCGCGAGGTCCTGCGCATTCTCGACGAGCGCCGCTTTCCGATCGCGGAGTTGCGTTTGCTCGCCTCATCGCGGTCGGCCGGCAGGCGGATCGATGGCCGCGCCGTCCTCGCCGTCGCGCCTGAGCGCTTTGATGGCCTCGACCTCGCCATCTTCGACACCCCGGACGCCGTTGCGGAAGAATGGGTGCCGGTCGCAGCGGCGCGTGGGGTGATCGCCATCGACAATTCGGCCGCGTTCCGCATGGCCGAGGGCGTCCCGCTGGTGATCCCGGAAGTCAACGCCGACGCGCTGGCGCATTTGCCGCGGCGGATTGTCGCCAATCCCAACTGCACTGCCGCGACGATCGCCGTCCCGCTGGCCGCGCTGCACCGAGAGGCGGGATTGCGGCGGGTCATCGCCTGTTCATACCAGTCTGTCTCCGGGGCAGGGCAGCAGGGGACTGAGCAGTTGTGGAATGAACTGCGGGAGACGGTGGCCAACTCACGGCCGCCGGAGCGGCCGCGAGGACATGCGTTCAAACACCCGATTGCGATGAACCTGATTCCCGCCATCGGCTCGCTGCGCGGAGCGCACACGAGTGAAGAGGTGAAGGTGGCGGCCGAGTTGCGAAAGATGCTCGGCGTCCCGGATCTCGCGGTGGGAATGACCTGCGTGCGTGTCCCGACCCTGGTCGCGCATGGAGTCGCGGTCCATGCAGAGTTTGCCCAGACGCTTGATCCGCAGCACGCGCGGCGGATCCTTGAGCGAGCACCGGGCGTCACCGTGGTGGATGAGCCCTCTTCGGCGCAGTATCCCACGCCGCTGCGTGCTGCGGGCACCGATCCGTGCTACGTCGGCCGCATCCGGACCGACGAGGCCGGCAACCTCGCCTTCTTTGCGGTAGCCGACAACTTGCGCAAGGGCGCCGCGCTCAACGCGGTCCAGATTGCGGAACATCTGATTCAGAGAGGGCTCGTCCGAAGCGGCGCACGAGCCTAGGCGGCCATGCGAATTCTCGTCCAGAAGTACGGAGGCGCCCTCCTGGCGACGCCGGAAGGGCGTCTTCAGGTGGCGGAACAGATTTCGGCGACGCGAAAGGACGGCGGGAGCGTCGTCGCGGTCGCCTCCGCCATCGGCCGCGAAGGCGACCCCTACGCCACCGACACCCTGGTCACCCTTGTGCGGGGCGTGAGCGAAGACATCCAGCCCCGCACCCTCGATTTGTTGCTCAGCACCGGCGAGATCATCTCCACCGCGCTCCTGGCGCACACGCTATCGCGGGCAGGGTGTCCGGCCGTCGCGCTCACCGGTGCGCAGGCCCGCATCATCACGACCGACGAATTCAACGACGCCCGCATCCTGAGCATCGACCCTCTTCCGACGCTGCGCTACCTGGAGCAAGGGGTGGTCGTCGTCGTCGCTGGGTTCCAGGGTGTCACGGCGGAGGGCGAAGTCACGACGCTGGGGCGGGGGGGGAGCGATACGACCGCGGTCGCGATCGGGGCGGCCCTCGGCGCCGAGGTGGTGGAGATCTACAAAGATGTCGAAGGTATCATGACGGCCGACCCAAAGGTGGTGCCGACCGCCAGGCCGATCCGCAGCATCACCTACGACGAGGTCTCACAGATGGCGGCTCTCGGCGCCCGGGTGCTCCATCCCCGCGCCGCGGACATCGGCCGCGAGCATAACGTCCGGCTCGTGATCAAACGCATGGGCACTATGAACGGAGGGACGGTGATCATGAAAGGACAGGAGCTCGGCGTGCCGATCATCGACGGCCGCCCGGTCATCGCGCTGGCGCACCTGCCGGATGTGGTGCAATTGAAGATCCGGCGCAAGGATAGCGACCTCGGCAAACCGCTGGCCGCGCTGGAGACGCTCGCGGAGAACGGCATCAGTATCGACTTGATCAACCTGCTGCCCGAACTGCTGGCGTTCACGGTAAAGGAGGACGCTGTTGATCGGGCGGCCAACCTTCTGGCCAAGCTCAGCTTCCCCGTCGAAGTCAGCCGGCAGTGCGCAAAGGTCTCAATCATCGGTGCCGGAATGCGGGGCCGGCCGGGCGTGATGGCCCGGGTGGTGCACGCGCTGCACGGCGCCGGGGTGGACATCCTGCAGACCGCAGACTCGCACACGACCATTTCCTGTCTGGTGCGCCGGGAGCAGATGGACCGGGCCCTCCGGGCGCTGCATGATGAGTTCGGGCTGGCCGAAGAGGTAGAATCAGAGAAGGAGACCGAGGGGTAA
>JAIBHM010000194.1 GCA_020028535.1 Armatimonadota bacterium
ATAGTAGGGCTCCACCGGCACGGTCTCGTTCCCGAACACCTCGTTGGGAATCGCCCAGACGTCCTCCCGGTTGTAGAACACCCGCGGGTCGCGCATGTGAAAGGTTGCATAGACTTGGGCCTGGATCTCGAACATGTCCACGGGATACCGGAGGTGCACCGCGATTTCCGCCGGCATCGACGACGCAGGCTTGAAGAGCTCCGGAAAGATCGCGGTGAGGCTCGCGGCGATAGGATCGTTGGGGTCCATCAAATAGAAGTCGACCGTGCCGTCGTAGGCGTCCACGACGACCTTGACCGAGTTCCGGATGTAGTTGATGCCCTCGGCGGGCGTAGCATAGGGATAGCGGTCCGTTGTGGTGTAGGCGTCGATGACCCACAGCAAGCGGCCGCCTGCCAGCACGATGTACGGATCGGTGTCGTAGGTCAGGAAGGGCGCAATGCGCGTCACCCGCCGCGGGATGTCGCGGGCAAAGAGCAGGCGACTGTCGCGCGTGACGTCCCGGGAGAGCACCAGGTTGAGGTCGCCAAACCGGTAGGCAAACCCCAGCCGGCGCAACCGCCCGAGGCGGATCCCCCCGCGCCCCTGATAAATCGTGTTGACGTTCTCATCCCCGCGGGGATAGTCGAGCTCCGCCACTCCGGTATTGACGATCACGTAGCGCTCAGTGTGCTCACCGAAATAGATCTGCGGCCGCATGATCGTCAGTCCTGGTGCAGCGGCCGGCGGGATGTCCTTGATAAAGAACTCCGGCATCCCCTCTTCCGAGATGCGGTTCACCGGGCTCATCACGATGCCATAGCCGTGGGTGTACACGAGGTGCTGGTTTACCCACGTGCGCGCCTGCTCTGTCAGCCGCGACGTGTCCAGCTCTCGCGCGGCCAGCATGACCTGGCGCTGCGCCCCGCCGATGCGATAGCGGTCGATGTCGACGTCGCCGAACACGTAGTACGGCCGCAGCGCCTGCAGCTGCCGGTACGCCGAGAGCAACGGGCGATAGTCCCACAGGCGCACGTTCTCGATCGTGGCGCGATTGCGCTCGGCGACGTCGGCCGTCACGGGCTCGGCCGTGAACTCCTGCTCGCGCACCCGGTCCAAGCCAAACGCGCGCAGCGTCGAGCTGATCCCGTGCCGGATGTACGGCGTCTCGACCGTGAGCTCGTTCGGCGCGACCCGGAACTGCTGCACGAACCGCGGGTAGACGCCGAGACCCAGCATCCATGCCACGGCGATGACGAACACCGTCAGGACCGCCGGACGCATCATGCGTACCCGCACGTTGGCAAACAGCAAGACCGCGGCGATGATGAAGAGCACGGTGAGCAGACGAAGCACCGGGAGCACGGCGTGGACGTCGGTATAGGTGGCGCCGACGATGGCGCCGCGCCGCGAGTACTCCAGCGCATAGGCGTCGAGCCAGAATCCCCACCCTCGCACCAGCAAGATCATGCCGGCCAGCAGGCTGAGGTGCGCGCGGACGCCTTCCGGCAAGGCCCAGATGCCGCGGATCATCAGCGAGGCGTACCGGAGATAGTACCCGGCGGCGATGACGACGAAGATCAGCACCAGCCAGCCGAACAGCGAGGCCTCGATGAAGCGGTAGACCGGCAGCTGGAAGACAAACAGGCGGAGGTCTTTGCCGAAGATGGGATCGGTGATCCCAAAGGCCCGCGAGTGCACGAACTGCTGGAACATCGCCCACCGCGTTGAGGCCGTGAGGCCGGCGAGAAACGCGACCGTGCCCAGCAGCCACCAGAACAGGATGGGACCACCCAGCCGGCTGAATGGACGCCGAAGACCCCGGCGCCGCCTGGGCGGTTCCACGTCAATGACATCGAGCTGCCGCTCTTTGAGTCCGCCGACGAGGGGCCGGAAGTTCAGGTAGAACAGCAGAAACAGGGACCCGCCCACGACCGCGGTGACCGCGATCCGGGAGAGGAGCGGCACCCAGAAGACACGGCGGTAGCCGACCTCACCGAACCACAGCCAGTCCGTATACCATCGGGCCAGGGTCGGCGCCAGGATGAAGAGCACCACGAACAGGACCACGAGCCACAGACGGGATCTCACCACGCGGTTCCTCCACCTGTGTATTGTCGCCGGCGGAGAGGTTTCCTTGTCGTGCTACAATCATTCCATGATTGAAGATACCGAAACACTGGCGCGCGAGCAGATCATCGAGGTCCTGAAGATGATTTACGACCCCGAGATTCCTGTGAATATCTACGACCTCGGGCTCATCTACGACCTCGAGGTCACCGGGATCGACGTCGGAATCAAGATGACGCTCACCGCGGTGGGATGTCCGATTGGCCCGCACGTGGCTGAGGAGATCCGTCAGAAGCTGCAGGCGATCGGGGCCGCCGATGTGGTGGTGAACTTCGTCTGGAGCCCACCCTGGTCCGCGGAACGGCTGACGGACGATGGCCGGCTGGCTTTGCAGAGCATGGGGTATCCCGTCTAGCGGAGTGAACTCGCGCCGTCGGGGGCGGCTACCGTTAGAAAATGGTTCGCCGAATGCCGCGGGCCGCGACTGCCAGGAGCATGTAACCGACCGCAAGGTATCCCACCGGCACCAGCTTTAGGAGATCCAGGTAGTACTTAAATCCAAGCCGCAGGTCCGGCAGGTACCACGCAAAGCGAATGTCCCACAGCCAGTAGAAATACAACACCTGTAGCACAAGGGCGTAGGCGACCAGGAAGCCCGTGTCGAGTCCGGTGCGCGCCGCGTCGCCGATTCCACCGCGCGCTGTGAGCAGCCCGGCGAGGAGGCCGGCCGCTGAGATGGCGATCGCGGCGTCAATCAACCGCTGGTTGAAGAATCGCAGGATGTTCGCTTCCGTATTGAAGACGCTGAGGGAGAAGACGTACCCGCGGCCGTAGAACAGCCCGTAGTCGATCGCAAAGAACGCGGCCGCGGCCAGCGCCGCGGGGAACAACAGACGCCTGCGGTCGTGGACGATCACGTACAGCAGCGGGAGGGCGGCAAGGATCGAGGCGATGGGAAGCCTGCGCGAGCGTTCCCGCTCCAGGCGGGCGCTGCGCGCCTGATAGTACTCCAGTGCGATCTGGTCCGAGAAGGTCGCCACGGCGTCAGGCCCATCGGTGAGCGTGGTCAGGCGGGCGTCGCTGAAGAGCCCGGCGAGCGCTTGACCGCCGAGGTATCCCGCAATGTACGAGTACAGTCCCCGCTGCTGATCTGCCCATCGCGGGCCAAACACCCGCGCGTCGGCCTCGAGGGCCTCCACGAGCGGGCGGCCCTGGCTGTGTGACGGAATGGGGATGCCGAGCAGGACCGCAACGGTCGGCGCCACTTCCACCTGGCGCACGTCACCCCCCTGGACCCCACGCCGGATGCCTGCCCCGGCCAGAACGAGCGGTACCTGCTTGACGACCGGTTCCCACCCGCCGTGGCCCCCGCGATCGATGTGGCCGTGATCCGACGTTACGATGACGGTGGTGGTGCCGAGATCTACGGCCGCAAGCAGCGATGCCAGAAGCGTGTTGACCCGGCGCACGGATTCAGCGTATTCCGGGCTGGCCCCACCGAAGCCGTGGCCGAGCAGGTCGACGCTCGGGA
>JAIBHM010000045.1 GCA_020028535.1 Armatimonadota bacterium
CCGCCTTCTATGACGGCGTGATTCACCCAGGACTGTTTGCAGCCACGCTTACCGCCTCGATGGCCATCCACGCCGCTACGAACCTGATCAACGATTACTACGACTACATGCGGGGCGTCGATGCGACGCAGCCTATCGGGCCGGGAGGAGCCATCCAGCAAGGAACGCTTTCCGCACGCGCGGTGCTCAGCGGGGCGCTGGTGCTCTATGCGCTCGGCGGGGTGATCGGGATCTGGCTGATTGCCCTGCGCGGTTGGCCGGTCCTGCTGATCGGCGTGCTCAGTGTGCTCGCCGGCTATGCCTACACGGGCGGTCCTGTTCCGCTGGGCTACGTGGGCCTTGGCGACCTCACCGTCTTCGTCTTCATGGGACTTGCCATCGTGTGCGGCGCATATTACGTGCAGACGGGCACGCTTTCCGCGAGCGTGGTGTGGGCCGCCATCCCCATGGCGGCGCTTGTGGATGCCATCCTCGTCGCGAACAACCTGCGCGACCTCGAGAACGATCGCGCGAAGGGTAAGCGCACCCTGGCCGCGCTGATCGGGCCGCGAGCAACGCGCCTGCACTTTCTCCTTCTGTGCGCGACTGCCTACGCGTCGGTAATCCTGGGGGTCGCGGTGGGAGCGCTGCCCGTCCTGACCCTGCTCGCGCTGATGACGGTACCCGCGGCGCTCAACGTGTGGAGGGCCGTGCGTGTGGAACGGGATCCACGGCACCTGACCATCGGGGCGATCCGCGGGACGGCGCGGTTGCATATGAGAGTGGGGCTGCTGCTGTCCCTGGGCTTCGTCCTGACCGCGCTTATCCGACTACCCTGAGATCTCGGGACAGCTTGCTCAACACTTCTGCGCCGGAGGCAGTGACGACCACGATCTCTTCCAGCCGCACGCCGAACTCCCCCGGCAAATAGATCCCCGGTTCCACGCTGAAGGCCATGCCCGCTTCCAGGGGCGCTTCGTCTGTGTGCGTGATCGACGGAGGCTCGTGGACTGAAAGTCCGATGCCGTGTCCTGTCCGATGCGTAAAGTGGTCGCCATGGTCGGCGCGCTCGATGACCCGCCGGGCGGCCAGGTCCACGTCCTTGATCGACGTTCCTGGGCGGATCACGCTCAACGCCGCCTGCACGGCGTCGTTCACAATCTTGTGAATCTCGAGGTACCGGGCGGAAGGCTTGTCCAGAAACGCCATCCGCGTAATGTCCGAGCAATATCCCTCGAGCCTGCTCCCGAGGTCGAAGAGCACCGGTTCGCTGGATTTCAACACGCGGTCGCTCGTCTGGTGGTGCGGGTAGGCGGAATTCGGGCCGGAGCCCACAATGGCGGCCGCGACTTCACTCGCCCCGGCGCTGGTGAATCCAGCCCCCGCCGCCGCTGCCACCTGGCGTTCGGTCGCCCCAGGCCGGGAGGCTTTGACGGCGGCCTCGATCGCGGCATCAGCCGTGGCCGCAACACGGCGGAGCGCGGCAATCTCGTCGGGCGCCTTCCGCATCCGCAGTGGGCCAAGGACGGTCGAAGCCGGAATGAACGCCGTTTCCCGCCAGACGTCCTGCAGGAGGAGCATCGCGTCGGCCCGCATCGTGTCGCCGACCCCGATCTTACGCGGCGCCCGGAACTGATCCCGGGCGGCGGCAAGAGCCCGTGCGGGTCCCTGCGCGTCGCTATAGGTAACGAAGGGCTGGCGGATATGCCGCTCCGACTGGTTCGCATTCAGGTCCGGGACCAGAAATAATCCTCGGTTCTCCGCAATGAAGAGGTAGCACGGACGCTCATCCGCATGCGGCGCGAAGCCGGTCAGGTACTTGAGATCATCACTCGGAGGGATCGCCAGCAGGTCGATGCCGGTTTCCGCCATCGCCCGCCGGACTCGATCCAGTCGTGCGGCGTAATCCACGAGTGCTGGATTCGCCGGGAAGGGGTCCCTCCCTGGAGGAAACGGCGTATCCAAAGGAGTAGATCAACTCAACTTCGGGCATGATCGAGAGGAACGCGCCGAAGTTCCGGCGCGTACCCCTCGTACTCCACCAGCTCAGCACGCCAGCCTTTTTCAGTATTTTCCGAAAGGAGAACAGTTAAATGAGACGGATCGGGCTGGTTCTGCTCGTGTTTATGTTCTTGGTCCTTCCGCTCTCCGCGCCCGGAATTGGCGCCCCTGCTCGGACCCGTACGCCCCCCGGAGATCGCGGCCGGTTCGTACACGATGAAGTCCTGGTGGCGTTCAGACCCGCTGCGAACCCAGCGGTCTTTGCCCGCGCCTTCGGTGGCCGCGTCCACGCGGAACTTCAGGGCCTCGGAGTGCATGTACTCAAGGTGCCGTCCGGCGCGGTCGAGAACGTGATCGCCGCCCTCTCTCACAATCCCCAGGTTGAATTTGCCGAGCCCAATATCTACCTGCACCTGTACCTTGATCCCAACGACCCCTTTGACAACACAGATTGCTACTGGACCTCTGCTAATCAATGCATCACCCAGTGGGCATGGGCGAAGGTCAACGCCTACGCGGCGTGGGACGTGACGGCCGGCAACGCCGCGGTTCGCGTGGCCGTCGTCGACACCGGTATCGACGTGGGGGACCTGAACTATTCGACCCCCGACTACACGGGGCACGCAGACATCGTGGGCTGCCAGACTCCCATCATCAAGAGCTTCATCAGCGGCGAGTCCGGCAATGATGACCACGGGCACGGTACGCACGTCGCCGGCACCATCGGCGCCTGTACAAACAACGGCATCGGGGTGGCCGGCGCGAACTGGGCCGTTCAGCTGATGGGTGTGAAGGTGCTGGACTGGTCTGGATCCGGCACGCTGTCGGGCGTGGCCCAGGGAATCCGCTGGGCAGCCGACAACGGCGCGAATGTCGTCAACCTGAGCCTGGGCACCAGTTCACCTGCCAAGACTTTGGAGCGGGCGGTCAAGTACGCGTGGAACAAGGGTGCAGTCCTTGTGTGCGCCGCCGGCAACAGCGGCGGCACCCAGTTCACTTATCCCGCAGCCTACGTGAACTGTATCGCGGTGGCTGCCACGGATGAGAATGATGCCAGGGCAGCTTTCAGTAGTTACGGCGCATCGTGGGTGGACGTCGCGGCGCCCGGGGTGAACATTCTGTCCACCATCCAGGATGACTGGTTTTGGTGCTTCCTGTGCTACTGGTACGGCTATCTGCCGGAGTATGATGCCCTGTCGGGAACGTCCATGTCCGCCCCTCACGTCGCGGGACTGGCGGCCTTGATCTGGGCAAAGGGGTCGTGCACAACCAACACGTGCGTACGGCAGCAGATTGAACAGACGGCCGACCCGATCCCCGGGACGGGGAACTTTTGGCGGTATGGCCGGGTGAACTACTACAACGCGCTGAAGTAGACGACGCTCTAAAGTAAACCACGTAAGGAAAGGGCAGGGGGCGCGGTGAATGAACACTGCGTCCCCATGCCCGTCCCACGAGTCCGGATCCGACGCGCCGCCACCTCACCTGTAGAATCTCCTGCGCGGCGCCGGCGTAGAGTGCTCCGCATTATCGAGCGGCTGAAGGAGCGCTACCCTCAGGTCCGCGTTCCGCTCAAGCACCGCGACCCATTTCAATTACTCGTATCCACCATTCTCTCCGCGCAGTGCACAGATGCGATGGTGAATCGGGTGACACCGGTTCTGTTCGAGAAGTTCCGCACTCCTCAGGACTTTGCCGCGGCGCGCCCAGGTGATGTGCAAAGAATCATCAGGCCCACCGGGTTCTTCCGGCAGAAGACGAAATCCATCATCAACATGAGCCGGTCGCTGCTCGAACGGTACGGCGGGTCTGTGCCTCTGACGATGGATGAGCTTGTCACCCTCGAAGGTGTGGGGCGCAAGACGGCCAACGTCCTGCTGTCCGCCAAACGCCTCGAACCCTGGGGCGGAGGCAACGACCCGGATGACGGTCTGGGCGTTGTGGTCGACACCCACGTCACCCGGCTCAGCCAGCGGCTGGGCCTGGCGACGACGGGCGATCCCGTCAAGATCGAGCAGCAGCTCAAGGAGATCGTCCCACGCGAGGAGTGGGATGGGTTTTCGCTGCGTTTGATCTACTTCGGCCGGGAGATCTGCACCGCGAAACGGCCGCTGTGCCCCACCTGCCCGCTGCGTACACTCTGTCCCTCGGCCCCGTACCTGGGCTCGCCCCCGTGGATGCGCCGGCGCAGGGCCGGCCTCAGAGCAAGAACGTAAAAGGAGGACTCATATGGAGGACCTCAGTCGTATTGACGCGCACATCGACGACAACTTCGATCGTCATCTCGATCGGGTGCGCACCTTCGTGCGGCAGCCGAGCATCAGCGGTGAGGGCGTCGGGATGCAGGAGACGGCGGAACTTGTGGCTGCCTCTATCAAGGAACTGGGCGGGCAGAGCGAGATCGTGCCGACCAGCGGATGGCCCGTGGTGTACGGCGAGATCGACGCCGGAGCTCCCCGCACCCTGCTGCTCTATGGGATGTATGATGTGCAGCCGGTCGCGGGTGAGGACTGGATCGTCCCGCCGTTCGGCGGGCAGATCGTGGACCAATTCGAAGACCTGGGGCGGTGCCTGGTCAACCGGGGCATCGCGAACCAGAAGGGTCCGCTGGCGGGAGCATTCAACGCGCTGGCCAGTGTGAAAGCGGTTGCGGGGAAGTTACCTGTCAATCTCAAGTTTGTGGTGGAGGGCGAGGAGGAGCTGGGCAGCCGCCATCTTCCGGAGTTCATCACGCGGTACAAGGACCGGCTGCGCGCCGAAGGGACCTACTTCCCGGCGTTCGCCCAGGACCGCAACGGCAAGCCCATCATCTGGCTGGGCGTCAAGGGCATCGTGTTTTTCGAGCTGGTGTGCCGCGGAGGTAATTGGGGCGGGCCCACCACACGCGGCATCCACGGCAGCAACAACGCCTGGATCGCGAGTCCGGTCTGGCGGATGGTGCATGCCCTGAAGACGATGGTGGACGAGCACGAACGGATCGCGATCGACGGCTTCTACAAATCGGTGGCCCCGCCGACGGACGAAGATGAGAAGGTGCTCGACCAGCTGGAGAAGACCTTCGAGCCGGACATCGTGCTCAAGTCTAATGACGTCCGGCGGTTCAAGTACAACCTGCGGGGCACACCGCTGCTGCGGAGGTTTCTGTTCGAGCCGCAGCTCAACATCGATGGACTCGCGGGAGGCCACTACGGCGCGGGGACCAAGACGCTGTTGCCCCATGAAGTGCGGGTGAAGATGGATGTCAGGCTGGTGCCCAATATGGAGCCCGAAGAGGTGCGCGAGCGGATCAAGGCGCATCTGCGAAAGATCGGGTGTGCCGATTTTGAGCTCCATCTGGAGGAGGGCTATCCCTGGGCGAGGATGAGTCCGTCGGCGGCCATTTCGCAGGCGATGATCCGTACGATGAGCGCCTTCGGGCGGGAGCCGGAGATCTGGCCGAACATCGCGGGGTCCGCCCCTTTTTACCTGTTCAGCCGCGTGCTCGGACAGCCGTTCACGATTGGGGGGATGGGTCATGGCGGTCGCCAGCACAGCCCGAACGAATATGCCACCGTCGAGGGCATCCGCCTGTTCGAAAAGTCCGCGGCGCGGTTCCTCTACGAGTTCGCCGGGATCAAGGAATAAGCGCGCGGGCGGGAGGATACTCGGGCCAATTCTACGAAAACAAAGGCCCATACCCCACCCAGGTACGAAATCCGCACGGAGGTGAATAATGCGGCTGCTGTACATCTTGCCGGGCAGCCTTTCCCGCACCGAACTGGGCGAGCGGGAGATTGAACGCCGCCGCGGTATCCTGCAGCGCCTGGCGGCACCGGGCACTGAGGTCGGGATCACAGACGTTCCGGAGGGTCCCAGCTCGATCGAGTCGGCATACGAAGAGTACCTCTCCGTGCCCGGCACGCTGCAGCGGGTTCAGGCCGCGGAGCGCGACGGATACGACGCGGCCATCGTCGGGTGCTTTGGGGATCCGGGGGTAGACGCGGCGCGCGAGCTGGTCGAGATGCGCGTGGTCGGCCCGGCGGAGGCCTCGATGCTTTTCGCCTGCACCCTCGGCCACAGCTTCTCAGTTATCACGGTCCTGGAGTCTGTGGTTGCCCCGCTGCGGCATCTCGCCCATCGCATCGGAGTCGCCCAGAAAGTCGCATCCGTCCGGGGTGTGGATATCCCGGTTCTGGATCTGGCGAAGGACCGCGCGCGCAGCGTAGCACGCATGATCGCGCTCGGTCGGAGAGCGGTGGAAGAAGACGGGGCAGACGCCCTCGTGCTTGGATGCATGAGCATGGGGTTCCTCGAGGCCCATGAGGAGATCGCCGCCGAAACCGGCGTGCCGGTGGTCAATCCCGTCTACGCCGCGCTCAAGATGGCCGAGGCGCTGTACGGGGCGGGGCTGCGCCACAGCAAGCGCGCCTATCCGGTGCCGCCGAAGCTGCGGACCGTACACGTCGGATAACGCAAGGTAGCATACGGGCGGCGACGCCCGACTCGAGAGGGGGATGGCATCATGGCACGAGGCTGGTTGCGCATCGTGGTGGTCACTCTCGCGCTGGCGCTGGCGCTTGGTACCGTGGCGTCGGGCCAGAGCCAGGACCGCCGCGTGCGGGATTTGGTTCTGCTGACCCGGCCCCAGGCCGTTGACCCCCGGGAATTTGAGACCGCGCGATTGCTGGCGCCCGAGTTCGAGAAGCTCGGCGTCAAGGTGCAGGTGCGGGTCATGCCCTGGGAGCAGATGGCCGACTACGTCTGGTACAGCCGGGACAAGTGGGACATGACGATGTGGCAGATGGTCGGGCGGCCTGAACGCTCCGACCCCGATGAGTTCGCGATGAACCTGTTCCACACGTCCACGGCCGACCGCGGGTATAACTTCGTCGGCTACGTGAACAGGACGTACGACGGCATCGCCGAGGCCCAGCGCATCAAGACCGATCTCAAGGCACGGCAACTGCTCATCCGCGAGGCGCAGAAGATCATTGCTCGCGACGCGCCATACGTCTTCCTGGTCTTCCCGGAGAGCGCGTACGCCTACAACAATACGGTGTGGGATTCGAAGACCGTCGTCGAGCAGAAGGGCATCGGCATCAAGAACTTCTGGACCTTCGTGGGCGCGCGGCCGCTGGGCAGCCAGCGGGACATGATCCTCAACGCCAACGATATCGTGCAGGCCATCAATCCGCTGTTCATCAGCGGGGCGGCGGACTCATGGGTCACAGAGCTGATCTGGGACCGCCTCTTCCGCGTCGGCGCGGACGGCCTCCCGCGACCCTGGGCGGCGGAGAAAGCCGACTGGGTGGACTCGGTCACGCTCGACGTGACGCTGCGCCGCAACATGAAGTTCCACGACGGCCGCCCCGTCACCGCGGACGACGTCATCTTCTCGTTCACCGCAGCGACGGGCGGCGAGGTGCCGATGTACCGGCCCTTTGTCACCAACATCGAGCGCATCGAGAAGCGCTCAGACACGGTGATCCGGTTTGTCCTGAAGGAGCCGTACGCGCCGTTCCTCATCTCCAGTCTGGCCAAGCTGAACATCATTCCCAAGCACATCTGGGAGCCGGTGCTGGCCGACCTTGCCCGGAAGCCTGAGAATGCGGAGTCCTACCAGGAGCAGGTGCCAATCGGCTCCGGTCCGTTCAAGTTCGTGCAGTGGAAGAAATCTGAGGAGATCGTGCTCGAAGCGGTCTCCGACCACTTCTCCGCGCCCAAGATACGGCGGTGGGTGCTGCGCATCATCCCCAACGTCGAAGCCGGCCTCGGCGGCCTGCGCACCGGGGAGATCAACTTCCTGGCGAACTACAGCGGCGATCCGCAGATCCTGGCCAAGATGGCGCAGGACAATCGCTCGATCACGCTGGTCTCTACGATGGACGTGGGCATGCGCTTCCTGGCGTTCAACATGCGCCGTCCGCCGTTCGACAGCGCCGCGTTCCGCCAGGCCATGAACATGGCCACCAACAAGAGGGCCATCCGGTCCGTCGTCTACAAGAACTTCGCGGCCATCGCCGACTCGTTCGTCTCGCCCGCGCTGGAGTTTTGGTACAATCCCGAGCTCCCCAAGTGGGAGTACAATGTCGGCGCGGCGCGTGAGCACCTGGCGAAGGCGGGTTTTCAGTGGGACCGGGACGGCCGGCTGCTGTATCCGCAGGGCAAGACCGAGACCCTGAAGTAGCGTTTTCCGCGGGGCGGGGACCTACCGGTCTCCGCCCCGTCCTTCGCCCGTGAAGCGCCTCGCTTTCGTCCTCAGCCGCCTCGGACAGACGGCGCTCGTGCTGCTGGTCGTGGCCACGATGCTCTTTCTCATCTTCCGGCTGATGCCCGGCAACCCGCTGGTGGCCTACCTCGATCCGACCTTCACCGAGGACATGGAGCGTACACTGCGCGCGCAGTTCGGCCTGGACAAGCCGCTGCACGTGCAATACGCGTTCTTTCTCCGCAACGCCGTCCGCGGCGAGTTCGGCAACTCGTTCTTCACGCGCGAACCCGTGGATGAAGTCATCTGGAACGTGCTGCCCAACACGCTGCTGCTGACGCTTTGTGCGCTGCTGCTGGCCTATGCCGTGGGAATTGCGGGGGGTGCGCTGCTCGCGGCGCGCCGTGGCACCTGGGTGGAGCACTTGGGCATCCCCGCTGTTCTGGCCACCCGGGCGGCGCCGGAATTCTGGGTGGGGATGCTGGCGCTGGCCATATTCAGCTTTTCGCTGCAGTGGTTTCCGTTGGGAGGCGCCACGAGCCCGGGGAGCGTCTTCACGTCGAATTGGGCACGCGTCCTCTCCATGGACTTCCTGCGCCACCTGGCACTGCCGGCCTTGACGCTCGCGCTGTACCTGCAGGGGCTGCCCACGCTGCTCATGCGCAACTCGATGCTCGAGGTGATGGACGAGGACTTCATCACGTTCGCCCGCATGCGGGGGCTGCCCGAACGCACCGTCGTGCTGCGCCACGCGGCGCGCAACGCGTTGTTGCCGGTTGTGACCGCCTTCGCGCTCGGCATCGGGTACTCGATCGGCGGCAACGTGATCATCGAGACCGTCTTCTCCTGGCCGGGACTGGGTCGGACGCTCGTGCGGGCGGTGGCTGCGAAGGACTATCCGGTCGCGCAGGCTGCCTTCCTGATGATCGCGGCGGTGATGATCTTCATGAACTTCGTGGCGGACCTGTTCTACAGTCTGCTGGATCCGCGTGTGAGCTATGAGCGACGCTGAGCGGGCGCTCACGCTGCCCCCGCGCTGGTCGCGGGCTGCCTCGAGCTGGCGTGAGGCGGTGGGCACGCTCGCGGTCGTCGCCCGGCGCGACCGGTTTGCGCTCGCCGGGATCATCATCTACGTCGCGTTCTTCGCCATTGCGCTGCTCGCACCGGTCGTCGCCCCACACGACCCACAGGAGCTCGAGTATCTCCCGAACGGGGACGTCGCAGCAAACCTGCCTCCGAGCCTCGCGCACCCGATGGGTACGACCAACCTCGGCCGCGACATCTTCTCGCAGCTGCTCTACGGCTCGCGCGCGGCGCTGATGGTGGGATTCGTCGCGGCGCTGGGCGTCGTGATCCTCGGCACGCTGGTCGGCCTTCTCGCCGGCTACTACGGCGGATGGGTGGACACCGTACTCATGCGTCTGGCCGACGTAGCGTTCGGGGTGCCCTTCCTGCCTATGGCCATCGTCCTCGTGGCGTTTCTCGGTCCCAGCATCTGGAACGTGGTCCTGGTGATGACCCTGCTGTTGTGGCGGGACACCGGACGCGTCATCCGCGCGCAGGTGCTTTCGCTGCGCGAGCGGTCTTACGTCGAGGCCGCCCGCGTGCTGGGCGCGAGCCACACCCGCACGATGTTCGTGCACATCGCGCCGAACGTGCTGCCGCTGTCGTTCCTGTACGGCTCGCTGGCGATCGGCTGGGCCATCCTCACCGAGGCCAGCATCAGCTTCCTCGGCTTTGGCGATCCCAACGTGATCTCGTGGGGATACATGCTGCAGGACGCCTACAACTCGCAGGCCCTGGCGAGGCAGGCGTTCCACTGGTTCGTCCCGCCGGGCGTGTGCATCATGCTCGCTGTGATGGCCGGTTTCTTTATCAGCCGCGGGTATGAAGAGCTGCTCTTCCCGCGCCTGCGGAGGCGCTGAGCGCGCGATGGCCCTGGCCCTGCTCGATGTCGAGCGCCTGTCGGTGGAGTACCAGACGCTGCAGGGTACGGTGCACGCCGTGCGGGACGTCTCGTTCTCCCTACCGCCGGGCCGCGCCCTGGGGCTCGTGGGGGAGAGCGGCTGCGGGAAGACGACGCTGGCGCGGGCGCTGATCGGCGTGCTGTCGCGCAACGCGCGAATCACCGCGGGCGCGGTGCGATTCGAGGGGACCGATCTGCTTCGCCTGCCGGCGCAACAATTCAACGA
>JAIBHM010000195.1 GCA_020028535.1 Armatimonadota bacterium
GGGCACGCCTATACGACCATTGCGGCCGACGTCGCCGCGCGCTTCAAGCGGCTGGCGGGATACGATACGTTGTTCCTCACCGGGACGGACGAGCACGGCGTCAACATCGAGCGCGTCGCCAGTCAGAACGGAGTGTCGCCGCAGGAGTGGACCGATCGCATCGCCGCGGAATTCAAGAACCTCTGGCAATTCCTGAATATCAGCAATGACGACTTCATCCGGACGACGGAATCGCGCCACCAGCGTGTCGCAGCGGGGATCTTCACGCACCTCTTTGAGACCGGGGACATCTATCAGGGGAGGTACGAGGGGTGGTACTGCACCTCGTTCTACCTCGAGTCGGAGCTGGGTCCCGACCGGACGTGTCCGGTCCACACCGGCAAGAAGACGGAGTGGACCTCAGAGGAGTCCTACCTCTTTCGCCTGTCCAAGTATCAGGACTGGCTGCTTCGCTATATCAAGGAGCACCCGTCGGGCATCGAGCCGGAGGCCCGCCGGAACGAGGTGACGTCATTCGTCCGTGGGGGCCTCAAGGATATCTCGGTCAGCCGGTCGACTTTTAGCTGGGGAGTGCCGGTGCCGTTTGACCCGCGCCATGTAATCTATGTGTGGATCGACGCGCTGACCAATTATATCTCTGCGCTCGGGTATCCCGACGGCGAGCGGTTTCGGCGCTATTGGCCCGCCGACGTGCACCTGGTTGGTAAGGAGATCGTACGGTTCCACGCGGTCTACTGGCCGATTCTTTTGCACGCGGCACGCATCGAGGTCCCGAAGCAGACGTTTGCGCACGGCTGGCTAACTTTTGGCGGCAAGCGCTTCAGTAAGTCGCTCGGCATCGTGATCGATCCGGCCGCGCTTGCACGGGAGATCGCCGCGGAGGCCGGGACGGACGTTCCCATTGCCGTCGACGCCCTGCGCTACTTCCTGCTGCGGGAGATCCCGTTCGGCGCCGATGGCGACTTCAACAAGCCGGCGCTCGTGCACCGCTTCAATGCCGATCTCGCCAACGACTATGGGAACCTGCTCAGCCGGACAGTGCCGCAGATCGAGCGGCATTTTGGCGGACAGATTCCTTCCCCCGCCGCCACAAAGGGGAGCGTCTCGTTATTGCGAGAGACTTCCGCGTCTGCGGCCAACGGCCTCGACGCGTACATCACGCGACTGGATTTCGCCCGGGCCCTGGACGGGATCTGGCGGCTGCTGGGGGTGGCGAACAAATACCTTGACGAAGAGGCGCCGTGGCGCAGCGTGAAGACCGATCGCGAGCGCGCCGGGACGGCCCTCTACAATACGCTCGAGGCGGTCCGCATCGCGACGATCCTGCTGTCGCCGTGGCTCCCGACGGCGACGCAGCGCGCGTGGGACCAGCTCGGCATCGGAGCGCCGCTGAGCAACCAGCGCCTCGGGGATGCGCAGCGGTGGGGAGCGTTGCCGGCGGGGACGCGCGTGCGGCCGGGCGCGCCGATCTTCCCGAGGATTGAAAGCAAGCCGGTGGCGGCCGCTTCAGCTCCGGCACAAACAGGAGGGAACGCAGAGGTGAGCGCGATCAGCATCGACGAGTTCCGGAAGCTGGACATCCGTATTGCCGAGATCCTCGAGGCGAAGCGGGTCCCCAATACCGACAAGCTCATCGAGGCGAAGATCGATCTCGGCGGCGAAGTGCGCACGATCATCACGGGTCTGATCCCGCAGTATCAGCCGGAGGAGCTGGTCGGCAAACGGATCGTCGTCCTCGCCAACCTCGAGCCGCGCCGGGTGCGCGGCGTGGATTCCCACGGCATGCTCCTGGCGGCGGAGTGGGAAGGACGGGTGGCCCTGTTGACCGTCGAAAAGAACGCGCCCAAGGGCGCCAGGATCACTTAAGCCGGTCTCTCAGCCAGCGGGCCAGCACGACTTCATCCGCACGGCGCTCGTACCCGGCGGAGTCGCGCAACCCCGCGGACAGGTGCCAGCGCACGGTTTCCGTCAACCATCCGCCGTAGGGCGTCGGGGTGAATCCGAGATCCGTCTTGATGCGGCTGATGTCCATGACGAACCGGTGGACGTACGTGGGAGCGTACCAGGACGCCTCCTGCTTGAGCACGTCCTGGGATACGACGATCACGGGATCAGGCTTCTCGAGGATGGCGGCGGCCAGGCGGACGAACTCATCGAGGGCGAGGATCTCCTCCGACGCAACATTATAGGTCCGCCCGAACGCGGTCCGGTTCCCTGCCGCAAGCAGGAAGGCTGTGGCAACGTCGCGGCTGAACGCCTGCCGCCAGATGGGATGCGGGTTGCGGTCGGGGACCAGCACCAACTCGCCGTCCGCCACGCGCTGATACCAGAACCACCCCCGCAGGCTGGCGTCATCAGGTCCCTGCACGATCGGCGGCCGGATGATCGTGAATGGGAGATCCGGCTGCTCGTGCAAGACCTGCTCGCACTCCCGCTTGCCCTCCGCGTATGGGAGATCGCCGCGGATCGTCAGATCCGCGGCCTCTTCCGGAATCGCCCGGTAAATCTCGGGCGGCTCGAAGTCGGGGTAGACGGAGCCGCTGCTGGTGAGAATGTAGTGGCCGATCCGGCCGCTGAATGCCGCCACCGCGGTCTCAACGTCCTTTCGTGTGAACGCGATGTTGTCGATGACGACGTCGAAGGTGCGGCTGCGCACGGCCGCGGCAAACGCCGCGTGATTCTTGCGGTCCGCGCCGATGTGGGTGATCCGGTTCCAGAACGGTGGCCGCGTTTGCCCCCGGCTGAAGACGGTAACGTCGTCGCCGCGCGCGAGCGCCGCTTCGACGAAGTGCTTCCCGAAGAATTGCGTGCCGCCGATGACCAGGATGCGCATGTGTTAGACTTTCTTTGCCGTGGAGCTGTTTGACTCCCACCTCCACCTCGACGACCAGGCATTCGCCGCGGATCGCGAGCAGACGGTCGCGCGGGCGCGTGAAGCCGGCGTCGTCGGGATGGTGACGGTGGGGACCGGGCTCGATTCCTGCCGTGTCGCGGTAGCTCTGGCCGAACAGCACCGGGACGTGTTTGCCGCCATCGCGATTCACCCGCAGGATGCGGGCGGGGCCACAGACGGGGTCATGGCAGCGTTGCGGGTGCTGGCCGGACATCCGAAGGTGGTCGCCATCGGGGAGACCGGGCTCGACTTTGTCCGGGAGACCTCGCCGCGTGATGCCCAGCGGCGGGCGTTTCGCGCGCATCTGAGCCTGGCGCGCGCGTGCGATCTTCCGGTGATCATTCACTGCCGTGAGGCGTATCCCGAGGTGCTGAGCATCCTCGACGACGAACGAGCAACACGTGTGATCATGCACGCCTTCTCAGGCTCAGCCGAGATGGCGCAGCAGTGCGCGGATCGCGGCTACGGCGTCTCGCTTGCGGGTCCCGTCACCTACAAGAACGCCCGCGCGCCGCGTGAGGTTGCCCGCGTCGTCCCGATCGATCAGCTTCTGCTCGAGACCGACGCACCGGTGCTGACGCCGGAGCCGCATCGTGGCCGCCGCAATGAGCCTGCGTATCTAACGCACATCGCAGCCCGGATTGCAGAAATCCGTGGGCAACCGGTGGAAGAGGTTGCCGCGGCGACGACGGCGAACGCACGGCGCATCTACGGCGTAGACGACAGGTAGCATGCAGCTCAACCGTTCCATCCTCCTCGCGGTCATTGCCCTGCTGGTGATCGGGACCGCACCCGCCCGGGGCGCGCCCGGTGATGATGCCGAGATCCGCATCGGGCGGGAT
>JAIBHM010000046.1 GCA_020028535.1 Armatimonadota bacterium
GGCTGGGCGTGCTGGTCCTGATCTCTTTCTACTGCAACTCGCTCATCAAAAGCGTGGTCGGGCATCCGCGCCCCTTCAACCTGGATCCCTCAGTCAAACCTGTGGATGCCAAGGGTTACGGCCTGCCGAGCGGCCATGCGCAGTCCGCGGCTCTGGTCTGGGGCGGCGTGGCCGCGTACGCGCGCTACGCTGTGCTCGGCCTCTGGATCAGCCTCGGTGCGCCCTGGGTATTTGAGCAGCTCCGCCTCGCGACTCGTCCGGCGCTGGTTGGGGCGGGCTGAAGATCATGGAGAGCACTGGATACCGGTCTCTTGCGGCGGCGACCGTTGCACTGGTCATGCTGACCGGCATCCACGCTGTACGATCAGCCCTCGCGATGGTGGTCTGGAATATTGCGGAGGGGCAACCGGAGACCGTGATCGCCCTCATTGCA
This sequence comes from Armatimonadota bacterium, assembly GCA_020028535.1. GTDB lineage: Bacteria > Sysuimicrobiota > Sysuimicrobiia > Sysuimicrobiales > Kaftiobacteriaceae > Kaftiobacterium. The sequence continues at coordinate 434 of JAIBHM010000046.1, forward strand.
TTTGGGATCTGGGCTGCGGGGTTGCTTGGTTGGGCGATGGCCCCGCGGCTGCACCTCCGCCGGCCCGGAATGGGGGTGGCGATTGGGTTCGCCGTGGCCTATGCCGCCGGTCATTTCCTCAGGCACCCGGTTCTGACTCCCGCATTTGCCGTGATGACCCTGGTGCTCTGGCTGTGGATGATTCCAGCGCTACTCGGGCTGCTGGCTCGGGTGGAGGCCATCGAGGTCCTTGCTCCGGGGATCCTCATCGGATTTGCCGTTCAGGTTGCGCTGCAGGCGGCGCTCCATGGCCTGGATATGCCGATGCTCCACGGATTTCTGTCAGGAGCGGGAGCGGCGCTGCTCGGTCTGGCTCTGATCGCGGCGTGGCGATCGACCGAATTGACAGCGCCGGCGGCGACCGGGGTCCTTTTCCTGAAGGGCTGGGGATTGTTTGCCCTGGGTCCCTACATCGTCCTTCAGCTCACCCTGCTCAGCAACCTTGGACGGGTTCAGATGATCACGGGTTGGGATCTCGAAGGCGCAGCAACATTCGTCGTCCTCGGACTTGCCGCGGGCGCGGCCGCCGTCCCACAGGCCTCCTCTCCACTGGTGCGGGCTGCCGCAGGCCCAGCGGCAGTCCTGCTGGCCGGTGCGAACCTGATCGTCAACCTCGCCGCCTGGCTCGCGGCGCTCCAGGTGCTGACGGCTGCCGTTATGGCCGGGGCACTGGCACCGGCTCCGGTGCGCCGTCCATTCCGGACGTACGTGTGGGGAACGATCGGGATGCTCCTGGGATTCGCACTCCTCGGCCTGTTTTACTCGCGCAATGAGTGGAGGGAGCTGTGGCCGCTGATGGTCGCGCTCGTCGCGCTTGCGTCGCTGTCGCGGGTCACTCCGGTGCCGGCCGCGCGGACCCTTCGTGCGGTGCTGGCCATTGTCGTCTTCGGCGCCCTCGGCATTGTTTACAGCCGCACGTCGCACCCCCCGCCCGTCCCCACCGCGAAAGCGCCGGCGCAGATACGGATACTTACCTACAACATCCACATGGCGTTCAACGCGCACGGGATCCCAGATCCGGCGGCCATGGCAACAGTGATTGCGACGGTGGACGCCGACCTCGTGGCCCTTCAGGAAGTGGGCCGCGGCTGGACGGTCAACGGTGGAGCCGACCTCGCCGCATGGTTGCGGTGGCGCTTCCCCGAGTACCGCCTGGTCTATGGGGCAATGAATGGGGACCTCTGGGGCAACGTCATCCTCAGCCGGTTCGACCTGCGGGGTACCGGCGCGGTGCGATTCCCGATCCGGCTGAGGCGGATCCAGCGCGGTCTGACCTGGGCGACGGTGCCGGCCGAAGAGGACCTCCTCATCATCAATGCCCACTTCGCCCACGGTGGCCTGGAGGATGAGAGGCTCGCACAGGCCGGAGATGTGCTGGCATTTTGGAACGGACGGCGCCCCGCGGTGATCCTGGGAGATTTCAATGCCGGACCCGATTCCCCGTCCATCGCCCTATTGCGTGCGGCGGGGCTGCGCGATGCCCTCGCCGCCCACGGTCTCGCAGCGGCGTTTACCTACCCGTCGCTGCATCCATCGGAACGCCGCGACTACATCTTCATCACGGACAATCTCGGGTCGCTTGGGGGAGCGATCCCGCGGGCCACCGCTTCGGATCACCTGCCGGTCGTCGCAACCATTCAGGTCAGGTAGCGGGAGGGACCTCTCTCATCGTGCGGACGGGGGAGGCGACCAGCCACATCGCGGCAACGAATGCCATGCACGATCCGAGTACGAGCGTCCCCCGCAGTCCCACCGTCTGACCGAGAATCCCGCCCAGCAAGACCGCGCCCAGCATCATCAAATGGCTGGTGAAACGAATCGTGGCGTTGACGCGTCCCAGGATCCGGTCCGGCGTAATCGCCTGGCGTAAGCTCACCTGTGCGACCTCATACGCTGTGACGGCTCCATCGGCGATCAACTGCTGGCCGATGAGCAAGGAGAGAGAAACCCACCCGGTGTCGCGCGCCAGAGGGGTCAGCAACATCCCCACGCCGCCGAGGATGAGGCCGCGATCATTGTCATCCCGTGCCCCCAGCGGCGGGCGGCACGGGCGACCAGCAGTGATCCTGCGAGACTGCTGATTCCCCCGAGGCCGAAGATCATCCCCAGCACTCCGGGCGAGAACCCCAGCTGCTTCGCTGTGAAGAGGAGATAGACGGGACGGATCATCTGAAATCCAAGCTCGACTGTGACGAGGCTTGCGGCGGTGGCCAGCTGCACCCGGTCTCCTGCCACCGCCCGCGCGCCCTCGACGATCTCCCCCCAGATCTTCGGACGTTCCCGCACAATCAGCGACGCCGGCTCCGGATGCCGGATGGCGCCGATCGCGGCGGCAGAGAAGAGGAACGAGAACGCGTCCAGAAGCAGTGCCATCGGCGCCGTCAGGATCTGCACCAGCCACCCCGTGGACCCAAACGCCACGACCTCCGAGACCGCGGAGCTGGCCGTGAGGACGCTGTTGGCGCGCACCAGCTCTTCGCGCCGCACAAGTGTCGGGAGATAGGCCTGGTAGGCCACGACGAACACCATCGTCATCGCCCCGGCAAGAAACTCCACGGCGTAGAGCTGCTCGATGCGCAGGACGCCGAGCGCCGCGGCGACAGGGATCGTTACGAGCAACACCGCTCGCCCAAGGTCCGTGGCGATCATCACCGGACGCCGGCGCATACGATCCAGCCACACGCCCGCAATGAGCCCTACGAGCAGTCCCGCGACCAGGTCGGCGGCGGACAGCAGCGCCATCTGGAACGGGGTCGCGTTCAGCATCAGGACGGCGGCAAAGGGGAGAGCGGTGCGGGTGACGAGCGAGCCGAAATCCGAAACGGTGTTGGCGGCCCAGAGCTTGACGAAGTCGCGCGCGGCATTCACAATTACCCTGGACTTGTGTGGGATTATCACGCTTCCTGCATTGCACGTTTCGCTACCCTAACGCCAAGGGCGTTGTCCGAAGGTTTCAGAAATCGGGTAGGGAATCAAGGGGACTAATATGCAGATCTCTCACCGTGTCTACGTGCAAGAGTTGCGCCGCCGTCTGCCAGCGCGGTATTTCCAACCCGTGCCCCACCGGCTGTTGTGGATCATGCCATATGCCGCGGTCGCCGCGGCGGGAATCGCGCTCATCGCCGTCGCCCGGTTCCCCTGGTACGTTGATGCAGCCATCGGGATAGTCATTGGATGCGCCTTCGGGTCACTGGGCTTCCTCGGCCATGAAATCCTCCATGGAGCCGTAGTCGGCAAAGGCGTCGCACGTGACGTCCTCGGGGGGATATGCCTGCTGCCGCATGCCATCGCGCCGCTGCTGTGGCGGCAGTGGCACAATGCGGGGCATCACGGACACACGCAGATTCAGGGGCAGGACCCCGACGCGTACAGCACCCTGGAGCAATACCACGAGCGGCGCGCCCTGCAGATCCTGCACCGCCTCGTGCCCACGCGTAGCCTGCGCTTCTTCGCGTTGCTGACCGTCTGGCTGAATCTCCATGCCGCGCTGGTCCTGGTCAACACACTGCCGCGCATGCCCCGAAGGCAGCGCATCCGCGTCGCGGTGGAGACCGGGCTGCCCGTCGTGTTCTGGGTCGGCATGGGGGCCTGGCTGGGGTGGGGCTCGTTCGTGTTCTTCTACGTCCTGCCGTTGTTCCTCAGCAACTTCATCGTGATGTCGTACATCGCGACCAATCATCTGTTGAACCCGCTCCTGGAGGACGACGACCCGCTGGCCGGGTCGCTCACTGTGTCTGTCCCGAAAGTGCTGGACATCATCCACTCGAACTTCAGCCACCACACCGAGCACCACGTGTTTCCGGCCATGAGCGCTAAATATGCGCCACACGTCAAGCGGCTGCTCCGCGAGCTCTGGCCGGACCGGTATCATGAGATGCCGCTCTGGCGCGCGATGGGGTTGCTGTGGAAGACTCCGCGGCTGTACCTCGACAACATCCGGCTCATCGATCCCCGGTCCGGCCGCCGGTACGGCGTGCTCGGCCACGGGCTCGACCCGCGGCGGGCCACACCGTTGCCCTAGCCGCACACCGCCCTAGCACCTCCCCACAGGGTCGTGTATCGTGGTCGCGTGAGTATCACACGACTCAGTCGCGACCTCTTCCTCATTGATACGGGGTACGCGGGGACGCCGGAGGCAGTCGGCGTCTATTTGCTGCTGGGCGACCGGCCTGGACTCATCGAGACGGGGCCCGCCTCGACTGTGGACGCTGTGATCGGCGGCATCCGCGCCGCGGGACTCGATCCCGACCACATCGAGGCCATCGCCGTCAGCCACATCCACCTGGACCACGCGGGCGGTGCCGGGACTCTGACGCAGCGGTTGCCGAAGGCACAGGTGTACGTGCACCCGCGCGGAGCGCCGCACCTCGTCGACCCGACTCGCCTCCTCAACAGTGCCGCCCGCTTGTACGGGGACGAACTGGAACGCCTATTCGGGCAGACGGTGCCTGTGCCCGAGTCTCGCGTCCACGTGCTGGCTGACCAGGATCCGATCGTGCTCGGGTCCCGGCGGCTGACCGCCCTGGATACGCCCGGTCATGCGCGGCACCACCACGTGTACTGGGACGCCGCATCGGGCGATCTCTTTACGGGCGACGTGGCCGGCGTCGCGCTGCCACGGTCCCGCTACGTCCGCGCGCCGACGCCGCCCCCGGAACTGGACGTACAGGCCTGGCGTGAGTCGCTACGGCGGGTCCGCTCGCTCCGTCCGAAGCGGCTTCTGCTGACGCATTTCGGGCCGCACGACTGGGTCCCTGACCTGCTCGATCAACTGGAGGAACGGCTCCTGCAAGGGGTCGAAACGGTGCGCGAGGACATGGCGGCGGGCCTCGCCGACGTCGCGATCACCGATCGCCTATGGCAGGCAGCCCGGCGGGATATCGAGGCGCGCGATGGCGCCGGCGCGAGCGCCCGGTTCGAGGTCATCATGCCGGTCCGCCAGAGCGTGCTGGGCCTGATGCGCTACATCGAGAAAACGATCGCGGGGTGAGCGATGCTGCTCAAAGGCAAGAGAGCCCTCATCATGGGTGTCGCAAACAAACGCAGTATCGCCTGGGGGATCGCCGAGGCGTTTCACCGTGAAGGCGCCGAGCTGGCGTTCACCTACCAGAGCGAGCGGCTGAAGGAGAACCTGGACGAATTGCTCGACACCATCGGAGGCCGCAACCGCTTCCCAACGTACCCTGGAGATGTCACCGTCGACGACCAGCTCGATGCCATCTTTGGCGACCTCAAAGACCGGTGGGGAGGGCTGGACGCCCTCGCGCACTGCATCGCCTTCGCCGACCGCGACGACCTTGCGCGGCCTCTGAATGAAGTCTCACGCGACGGCTATGCCCTCACGCTGAACGTCAGCGCCTACTCCCTGCTCGCGATCACGCGCCGTGCGGCGTCGCTCATGACCGGTGGAGGCAGCATCTTCACGCTGACGTACAATGCGGTAGAGCGCGTCGTGCCGGGCTACAACATCATGGCCATCGCGAAGGCGGCCCTGGAGGCTGAGGTGCGCTACCTGGCGTCCGAGCTGGGAGTGGGCGGGGTCCGCGTCAATGCCATCTCGGCGGGACCGCTCAAGACGCTGGCCGGCAGCGCGGTGAAGGGCATCTCGAAGCTGCGTGACGTCACCGCAGAGATGGCGCCGCTGCGGCGGAACATCACGATAGAGGACGTCGGCGACGTCGCCGTCTTTCTCGCGAGCGACCTCTCACGGGCAGTCACGGGAAACACGATCTTCGTGGATAGCGGCTTTCACGTCATGGGCATGGCATCCATGCCCACCGCTACCTGAACCAGCCGGGGAAGCGCGGTCAGGGACCGGGCCGGGCGGCGACGGTGAGGAAGTCCCACCATCCGTACAGTTCCAGGTAGACCATATCGAAGAGCATCGCTGCGCCGTGGATCCGGAACACGGCGTCGAGGGCGGCCCGGAACTGTTCCGGCCGGTGCTCGTAGAGGGACACCAGCAATGCGCCGACCGGGGGCGCCCCCCCATTCAGCAGGTCGCGCGCCATCAACGCGCTGCCCTCAACGCTCATCCACGGAGCGGAGCCGGCCCGCATCGCATCCCCCTGCGTAAGGGGGATGAAGTACAACCCCGGCATCAAGAAGTCGAGGAGGTCGCCGATGGCTGCCTCCTTCCACTCCGGGGTCACCCACGGCAGGTCGGGCGTGGAGGCCGCCGACGCCCAGTTCACGCCTTCGTTCCAGTAGGTGTGGTACCAGCTGCCGACGTACGCGGAGAACGACGCGTCAGGCTTGACACCGTGCACGACTCGCTCGGCGGCGCGCACGAACTGGCGGATGACGTTCGCCCGCCAGGCGATCCACAGTGGAAAAAACGGCCCTTGCACCATCTGCCCGCCGTTCGGGGCCAGGATATCACCCGGCCAGCGCTCGATCGGGCGGCCCAGCCACTCTTCGAATTGCGCGCGGCTCAGGTCGGAGAAATCTGATGATCCGTCCGGAAAGCGGATGCGGTCCAGCACCACACCATCCACATCGTAGCGTGCGACAACCTCCTGGATGATCGCGAGCTCGTAGAGCTGGACCTCCGGATTGGCGGGGTTGGCGAACGCGATGACCCCGACTTCGGACGCGGGCACGAGCCGGCCATCGGCCGCCAGGTGCCGGGTCATCCATTCCGGCCGTTGAAAGACCACGCCGACCTGGGCGGCGTTCAGTCCCTCGCCGAAGACGTTGACCGCGGCGTGCACACGGATCCCGCGGGCATGCGCCTCCTCGATCACGACCTGGAGCGGGTCGATGTCGGCGGGAAACCAGGTAGCCGGAGCATCGTATGCGGGCGGCCGTGTGCGGGGGACCGTGGACGTGCGAATGTGCGGTGCGAAGGTGCTCTCGTAGTTGACAAAGCCCCACGCATTCTTCGCCTCAGGGATGATGTCCGTGACGCCGGCGGCCCTGGCTCGGTCCAGCACGCCGGCGATCTGCTCGCGCGACGCGAATGTGAGCAGGTTCGCGGAGACTTCCATCCACACGGCCAGCCGGGGGATCGGGCGGGCGGCGAAGAGCGGTCCCGTGGTCAGCCCGACCACCACCAGGATGCTCGCGAGGATGCGCACGCAGCGGTATTCCGTCATACGGCAGGAATTCCCCTGTAACCTCCCCAAGTAAGTTTTCAGGTTTTCACTCATTTTCCCCTGACCAACTGGAGGAAGCCACGTGCGAAGTATGATGCAGGTCGACCCGCGCCGTCAGTTCCCCCGCAAGTTTGTGCCCAAAGGCGCCGACATGGGGGACTGGGCGCAGATTGAACCGCTGTTCAAGAAGATGCTGGAGCGTTCCATCAATTCTCTGGATGAGATCGAGCTGTGGCTCTTTGACTGCTCCGAGTTGAGCGGTGCCATCGCCGAGGAGCGCACGAAACGCTACATCGCCATGACCACACAGACCGATGACCCGGTGCGCGAGCAAGCGTACAACCACTTCGTGGAGCAGATCGACCCGAAGACCAAGCCGATGTGGCACGCGCTGGAGACGATGTATCTACAACACCCGTATCGCCGGATGCTGCCGCTGGGCCGGTACGGGGTGATGGACCGCATCGTCGAGAACGACGTCGCTCTCTTTCGGGAAGAGAACGTGCCCCTGGAGACTCAGGAGGCGCTGCTCGCCAAGGATTACCAGAAAGTCAATGGTGCGATGACGATCACGTACCGGGGCCAGGAACAGACCCTGCAGCAGGCAGCCCGGTATCTCGAGGAGACCGACCGCGACGTACGCCAGCAGGTGTTCGAGCTGACGGCACGGCGCCGGCTGCAGGACCGCGACACGCTGGAGGAGATTTACGACAAGCTTGTCGCGCTGCGCACCCAGATCGCGGTGAATGCCGGCTTCGAGAACTACCGTGACTACGCGTTCAAGCGACGGCGGCGCTTCGATTACACCCCGGAACACTGCGTCCAATTCCACGACGGGGTGGAGCAGGCCATGCTGCCGCTGGTCAAACGGATTTACGAGGACCGCCGGCGGACGATGGGCATCCCGTCGCTCCGCGCCTGGGACGTGCAGGTCGACCCGCTCGGGCGTGCGCCATTGCGGCCGTTTGCGACGGCTGACGAACTGGTGAAGGGCTGCGAGGAGATCTTCCGCCGGGTGGATCAGGCGCTCGGGGACCAGTTCAAGTTCATGTGGGAAGAGCAGTTGCTCGAGCTGGAGAGCCGGAAGGGCAAAGCGCCGGGCGGCTATCAGAGCACCTTGCACGAGCGGCGGTGGCCGTTCATCTTCATGAATGCGGTCGGCCGCGACGACGATCTGCGCACGATGCTGCATGAAGGGGGCCACGCCTTCCACCAGCTGGCCGCGCGTGAGGAGCCGCTCATCCACTATCGCCACTCACCGCTGGAGTTCGCCGAAGTCGCCTCGATGGGGATGGAGCTGCTGGCGGCGCCGTACTTGAACGTCTTCTACAAGGACGAGGCGGAGTTCCGGCGGTCCTACCGCAACACGATGGAGGACGCGGTGCTCCTCTTCCCGTGGATCGCCACCATTGACGCCTTCCAGCACTGGGTGTACACCCATCCACACAACCGCGAGGACCGGCGCAAGGCGTGGTTGGAGATCTACAAACGGTTCCAGCCGTCGTTTGACTGGAGCGGCTATGAGGATGTGCTTGATTACCTGTGGCACCGGCAGTTGCACCTGTACACAAGCCCGTTTTACTACATCGAGTACGGCATCGCGGAGACGGGCGCGCTGCAGGTATGGCTGCGGAGCCGGCGCGACCACCGGGGCGCCGTCGAACGCTACTGGCAGGCCCTCGCACTGGGGGGCAGCAAGCCGCTGCCCAAGCTCTTCGAGGCGGCCGGAGCGAAGTTCAGCTTCGACTACGCGACACTCAGGCCGCTGGCGGATGCGGTGGGAGAGGAACTCGACAGGATCGGCGACTAGTCCGGGTGATATCGCGCTAGCCGATCAGGACGAACAGGATCCCCGCGACAGTAATCACCGCGCCGGCCACCGTGCCGGCGCGGATCGTTTCTTCTTGACGGAACAAATAGAGCAGGACCAGCGCAAAGATCGGGGTCGTGTTTGCCAGGGGCGTGACGCGCACGAGCTCGCTGAGGTTCAGGGCGAAGAAGTAAGAGAGAAACGCGCCGGTCGTCAGCACAGAGCCGATGAAGAGCAGCGTGAACGCCTGCCGACCCGCCCTCAGCGGCTCTCGCCGCGACCGGTAGATCACAAACGGGAGCAGCACGAGCATCGATCCGGTGAGGGTGAGGGCTGACGCGACCGCGGGATCCGGCAGCATCCGCAGCCCCAGCTTGCGCAGCATGAAGGAGACGCTGGCCATGACGGCCGTGTTGAGCGCCAGGAGCACCCCGGCCCACGGCCGCGCGGACGTGGCAGCCTGATCAGGGCGGGCCGTGAGCGCGATCCCGACGACGACCAGAACCGTGCCGGCGGCCACCTGCCAGGAAAGGCGCTCGCCCAAAACCGGGACGGCCAGGACGGCCGCAAAGAGTGGCGTGGTGTTGCTGATCGTGGACGCTCGGGCGACACCGATCAGCGTCATGGATTCGTAATAGGTAAAGCGCGCAAGCGCCGGAGCGAAGACTCCCGCGAGGAGCAGCGTGGCCGCCGCAGGCATCGTGATCCGGCCCAGAGAGCCCAGCAGGATAGAGAGCAGCCATGTCGCGATGAGATTCGTGGAGATGGAAATCAGGGTGGCGGTCGTGGCGGTGGAGCGCAGCATACCGCGGCGGATGACAAGGGCGGCGGCCGCGAAGAGGATGGCGGAGAGGAGGGCCAGGACGCTGCCCATCACCGGATGGGGTTCGACGCGCAGGATGAAACTTCCGCGAGATTACGGCCGCCGCTTCTCGAGATTC
>JAIBHM010000047.1 GCA_020028535.1 Armatimonadota bacterium
TGGGCGGCTTCCGCCCCGAGCGAAACCCGACCTTCAAGAAGTACACGACGCGCACGATGCGGCCGGTCGTGGATTTCGACACCTGCGTGAAGTGCACGCTCTGCTGGCTGCAGTGTCCCGATTCCTGCTTCGACGTCACTCCAGACAGTCTGTACGACGCGAACATGCAGGCCTGCTGCGGCTGCGGCGTCTGCGAAGCGGTCTGCCCCGTGGAGAACTGTGTGACCATGGTCAACGAGACCGAGTTTGCCGACAATGCAAGCCAGTGGGAGATGTGGAAGCAGGACAAAACGGCCTACAAGACATGGCTCCAGGAGAAGATCCAGCACAGGCCGGAGCGCTCGCACGGTTTCCGGTACAAGGGACAGTATCAAGAGCAGATTGCGACGATGGTCGCCGATGGCACCCTGGACGTGTCGGGCAAGGACGTGCCGGGCAAGGAAGTGATCACCGAGCGCGTAGTCAGCGACATGGGCGAGGCAAGCTCGGGAGGGATGGAGGAGTAAGCCATGGCGCAGGTTGTCGAATCTCCAGCCAAAGAAACCGAAGCCCTGATCAGCGGGAGCGAGGCGATCGCCATCGCCTGCAAGCTCGCCGACGTCGACGTCATCACGGCCTACCCCATCCGCCCCTACGATACGGTAATGCAGTACAGTCTGAGCACTCGCAGTTCGAGATCGTCAAGCACGCCTCTGCGGCCGGCGCCCGGGTCTTCTGCGGTAGCAGCGGCGTGGGCTGGATGTACGCGTTCGAGGCGATCACCGTCACCCCGGCGCTCCGCATCCCCATGGTCGCGATGGTCGGCAACCGCGCGCTGGACGATCCGGGCGCCTTCGGCGTCGAGCACAATGACGCGCTGGCCGTTCGCGATCTGGGGTGGCAACTGGTGTGGGTGGACAACGCGCAGGAAGCTCTCGACACCGCACTGATCGCCTACCGTGTCGCTGAGGACCGCCGGGTGTTCCTCCCGTGCGCCATTGGGTGTGACGGCGCGTTCCTGACCCACTCGCAAATTCAGGTGAAGATCCCGCCGCAGCAGTGGGTCGACGCCTTCCTGCCCCGCTACAACCGCGGCGATCTGTTGCTCCATCCGGACAATCCGATTACGGTCGCGCCGCAGGTAAACGAAGACTGGCTGATGGAGATCCGCAAGCACAACGACGAGGCGATGAAGCGGTCGAAGATGGTCATCCGCGAGGCCTACGCGGACTTTGCGCGCATCTTTGGCCGGAACTACGGCAACCCGTTCTTCGAGGAGTACCAGACCGAGGACGCGGACGTGGTGCTCGTCGGCATGGGCACCCTGTCGATGCCCGTCAAGGTCGCGATCCGCCGCATGCGCAAGGAAGGGAAGAAGGTCGGCCTGGTGAGGGTGCGCTGGTTCCGGCCGTTTGCGGACGTCGAGCTGGCGACGACGCTCAGCCGGTTCAAGGCCGTCGGCGTGATCGACCGCGACTTCTCGTTCGGGTCGCCTTATACCAGCGGCGTGCTGGCCACCGAGGTCCGCGCCGCCATGTACCCCTCGGACAAGCGACCGCCGATTCTCTGCTTCATCTGCGGGCTAGGTGGCCGTGAAGTGACCGTGCCGGACGTACAGCGAATGAGCGACATGTTGCTCAAGGCGGCGGCGGGCGAGACGCAACCGCTGACTACATGGGTAGGGATTCGCGAATAATCCCGGAGGGACGACAATGGATGCCGTAGAGACTGCAGCGACCCAGCAACTCGACCCCTTCAAGGGGGTCAAGAAGGTCCCGCTGGAGGAGTATTTCACCTCGGGGCACCGCACGTGCCAGGGCTGCGAATCCGCGCTGGTCATGAAGCTGATGGTCAAGGCATCTGGGCCTCGGACGATCGTGCTCGGCAGCACGGGCTGCATGTACGTGGCCAATACGACCTACTACAGCACCTCGTGGGTCGTGCCCTGGATGCATACCCAACTGGGCAGCAGCGGCTCAGCGGGTCTCGGCACATCCGCCGCGCTGAAGGTCCTGATGCGCAAAGGGAAGATCAAGGAAGAGCCGATCAACGTCATCGCGTTCTGCGGCGACGGAGGTGGGGCGGACATGGGCCTGTCCGCGATCTCGGCGGCGCTCACGCATCCGGAGTACAACTTCCTGATCCTCCTGTACGACAACGAGTCGTACGCCAATACCGACATCCAGCTCTCGGGGCTCACCCCCTACGGCGCGCACACGACGTTCAGCCCGCCCGGGAAGGCCAAGCGCATCATGCACCGGCGCTGGAAGAAGAACGTCGCGGGGATGCTCGCCGCCGGCCACCCGGAGTGCCGCTATGTTGCGACTGTCTGCGCGTCGTACGCGGTTGAGATGATGAACCGCGTGCGCAAGGCGCTGACCATCGGCGGTCCCACCTTCGTCCACTCGCTCGATCCGTGTCCGAAGGGGTGGGACTACGACCCCATGCTCTCGCACGAATTGGGCGAGCTGGCGGTGAACTCCGGCGTGTGGCCCCTGTACGACGTCGAAGACGGCGTCCTCAAGCTCTACGGGCGCACGAGGGGCATCGCCGAGAAGCGCAGTAAGCGCATCCCGGTGCGGGACTTCCTGATCAAGCAGGGCCGGTTTGCGCACTTCACCGACGACGACGTTGACTACTTCCAGCATAAGATTGACGAGATGTGGACGAAATGGCTGATCCCTGGGATCATCCCCATCCACAAGGATCTCGAGAAAGACCAGCCTCCGGCCTGATCTGCTCCATGGCCGCGATGCGTTCGGGCCTGTCCCCGCGCGGACCTCGTGCGAGGGCAGGCTTGTTGTTTGACCCGGGCATGATTGTGAAACGGTCGTGACCGACTTCTCGTATAGCAAGGGGAGGCACGAGCCGGGCATCATCGATCCGTTCCTTGCGGTGCGAACAACATCTCACGGAGGTGAGCGTATGGTAAGGTGGCCACTTCTCCGCGTGGCCCTGTCGGTAAGCCTCACGGTGCTGCTGGTGGTGATCGCAGTACCGGTGTCCAGCGGGCCGGCGTTTACACCTCGCCGCCCAATCGAGTGGACGATTCCTGCCGGAACAGGGGGCGGGGCCGATCAGCAGGCCCGCTTCATGGCTCCCGTGATTGCCAAGCACAACCTATCGCCCCAACCGTTCATCCCGGTGAACCGGCCGGCCGGAGCCGGCGCGCAGGCATTCCTGTGGATGATCGACAAGTCGGGCGACCCGCACACAATCCTCATTACCCTCGACAACCTCTTCGCCACCCCGCAGGCCCAGGTGATCCGCCGCCGTGATGGCGGACGGTTCAGCTGGCGCGACCTCACGCCGATCGCCCGGCTGCTGCTCGACAACTTCGTGCTCTGGGTGCATGCGGACTCCCCCTGGAAGACGCTCGCGGAGTTTGAGCGCGCCGCCAAAGCCGCCCCGAGGGGCAGCGTCAAGATGGCGGGAACAGGGTCCAAGCAAGAAGACGAGATCATTATGGTCCTCCTCGAGCAAGCCTGGGGAGTGGATTTCAACTACATTCCATTCGCGGGCGGCGGCGCCGTGGCGGCGGCCCTGGTCGGGAAGCAGGTCGAGTTCACCGTGAACAACCCGCTCGAGGCCGTGGGGCACTGGGAAGGCGGACGCGTGCGGCCGCTTGCCATCTTCGCGCCGGAGCGCGTACAGTTTGCGCAGTGGAAGGATATTCCGACGATGAAGGAGCTCGGGCTAAACATCGAGTACCAGATGCTCCGCGGCGTCTTCGGCACCGCGGACATGCCCCGGGAAGCGGTCGCATTCTACGTGGACCTGTTCCGGAAGCTGATGGACACCGAGGAAATGGCAGACTTCATCCAGCGGGGCGCATTCACCAAGGCATTCCTGACCGGTCCTGAGTTTGTGCGGTGGCTTGAAGCCAAGGACGCGAGTGTCCGCGGCCTGATGCAGAAGGGCGGCCTGGTCGCTCCGTGAGGTGTCCGATAACTGATGCGCCGGGCTGAGATAGTTGCCGCCCTGGTGCTGGCAGCCGGGGCGGCGATCCTGGTGCGTGAGGCGCTGCGCCTCCCCGTGGGTTGGACCAGCATCGGGCCCGGCTCCGGGTTTTTCCCGTTCTGGTTGAGTATCGGCGTGGCCATCGCGGCTGCAGCCATCGTCATGAAGAGCGTGCGCGTCCCGGCAACGCCAGGCCGGGACGCCCCGTTTATCCGCACCACGGCCTGGAAGCCGCTGCTCATCGCCTTCCTCCCCATGGTGGCTGTGATCGCTGCGCTCCGATACCTCGGGATCTATATCGGCGGAGGTCTCTACCTGGCCGGTTACATGACGTTCGTGGGCCGGCACCGATGGATCTCGACCATTCTTGTTAGCGTACTCATTCCGGTTGCGCTGTTCTTCATCTTCGAGCGCTGGTTCATCCTCCCGATGCCTAAGGGGCGGTTGCTCGAATACCTGCTGTACGAACGATAAGCGATGGACATCCTCTCAGTCTTTGACAACCTCCTCTATGGGCTGGGCGTCGCGCTTACCCCCGCCAACCTGATCATCGCGGTAGCAGGCTTGATCCTCGGTACGGCGATCGGCGTGCTGCCCGGGCTCGGCGGCACCAACGGGGTGGCGCTGCTGCTGCCGCTGACGTTCAGCCTGACCCCGACCGCGGCGATCATATTGCTGGCGTCGGTCTACTGGGGGTCGCTGTTTGGCGGGGCGATTACCTCGATCCTGTTCAACATCCCCGGCGAGCCCTGGTCCGTGGCCACCACCTTCGACGGCCACCCGCTGGCCCAGCAGGGGAAGCCCGGTATCGCGCTGACCGCGGCCTTCACGTCGTCCTTCATCGGCGCGTTCGTGTCGATCATCCTGTTCACGTTCTTCGCCCCTCCGCTTGCCGAATGGGCGTTGAAGTTCGGTCCGCCCGAGAACTTTGCGGTGCTGATGCTGGCCTTCGCCACCTTCACAGGCCTTGGGGGCGGCGACCCGGCCAAGACGATCTTCATGACGCTGCTGGGCCTGCTGCTGAGCACCGTGGGTTTCGACATCGTCAGCGGCCAGCCGCGCATGCACTTCGGATTCGTCGCGTTACAGAGCGGCGTCAACTTCATCGTCATCGCCATCGGCCTGTTCGGGTTGGGCGAGATCTTCCTCACCGTCGAAGAAGGGTTGCGCCTCAAAGGGATTGCCGGGCGTATCGGATTTCGTGACCTATGGGAGACCTGGAAGATGTTCCCGCGCTACTGGGCGACGATCGTGCGCGGCACGATCCTGGGCTTCTGGATCGGCGTCCTCCCCGGAACCGGCGCGACGCCGGCATCCTTCATGAGCTACGGGCTGGCCAAGCAGTTCAGTAAGAACAGCGAGCGGTTCGGCAAGGGAGAGGTGGAAGGCGTTGTGGCGCCGGAGACCGCGGCCCACGCCGCGGGTATTGGGGCGCTGCTGCCGATGATCACGCTCGGCATCCCCGGCTCCCCGACCGCGGCGGTGATGCTGGCCGGGTTCTTCATCTGGGGATTGAATCCCGGCGCCCTGCTGTTCCAGACGCAGCGGGAGTTCGTCTGGGGCCTCATCGGCTCGATGTATATCGCGAACGTGATCGGTGTGATCATCGTGCTCACGATGGTGCCGCTGTTCGCCGCCATCAACCGGATCCCGTTCGGCGTCCTCGCGCCCCTCATCGTGATCCTCAGCAGCATCGGAGCCTTTGCGGTGAATAACCAGCCGCTCGACCTGTGGATCATGCTGGGCTCAGGGGTGGCGGGATACATCTTCCGCAAGCTCAAGTACCCGCTGGCCCCGCTTGTCGTCGCGCTGGTCCTGGGCGAAATGACTGAGCAGGCGCTGCGGCAGAGCTTAATCATGGGCCAGGGATCGCCGGCGATCTTTATCACGCGGCCCATTGCGCTCGTGTTCATGGCGGCCAGTGCCTTCCTGTTTCTCCTCCCCGCAATCCGCTCATATCGCCGCCGGGGGCCCGGGGTGCCTCACCAGGCCACGGCAGAATTAGAAGGGTAGTCCCCCCGTCAGGTCCAAGGCAACGGCGTGCCGCTTGACCTATGGCGCGTCGTCCTTGCCGCTCTGCCGCTCGCCGCACTGCTGATCGGCCTCCTGGGAGTTGGCTGGCGGAGTACGTACGTCGGCCCGATTGCGCTGGGACTAAGCGTTGCCCTGGCGTCTGCTGTCTTTGCCACCTCCGCCGATGTCATCGGCATCGCGTTGTGGCGCGCCATCGCGCTGAGTCTCCACGTGCTCTACATCATCTGGGCCGCGCTCCTCCTCTACCAGGTCGCCGACTCGATCGGCGCAATCCGCAGCATCGGCGATGCCGTCGCGCACCTCACCGAAGACCATATTCTCCAGTTGCTGATCATCGGGTTTGCATTCAGCTCCTTTCTTCAGGGTGTGGCCGGTTTTGGTGTGCCGGTCGCTGTGACTGCTCCGCTGCTGATGGGATTGGGTTTCAACCCGCTCGAGGCCGCCGCCGTTCCGCTGATCGGACACGCCTGGGCCGTGACCATGGGAGACATGGCCTCGTCGTTTCAGGCGCTGCGCGCGGTGACCGATCTACCCGCGCGTGAGCTGGGCGTCTGGATTGCTGTGTTACTGGGGCTGGCCTCGATCGCGACCGCCTTTGCGGTCGCGCACGTGCACGCCGGTCCGAGGCCGTTCCGCCGGGCGTTTGGCTTGATCATGGCCCTGGGCGTCTCGATGGGCGGAACGCAGCTGCTCCTGGCGCTGACCCAGCACTGGATCATCGCCTCCTTCGGCGCCGGTATGGTCGGCCTGGCCGTGAGCATGGGACTGGCCCGGCTGGTGCGCCGCCGCGGGCCCGGCTATTTTGGGCTTCTCCCCGAATGGCCACCGCCTGAGGGACGCCGAGAGCCACCGCGTCCATCCCCCGCAGCGGCGCCTGAGATGCCGTTTCACGTCGCATTTCTGCCGTACTATACGCTCATTGCGGTGGTTGGTCTCGCCACGTTCCTCGACCCGCTGCGCGTTTTGCTCAGTCGTTCCGAGGTCATATTCGCATTTCGATCTACCGTGACGGGTCTGGGGTGGCGCACCGATGCCGGGACATTTTCGATCTCACCGTTTGGCCATCCCGGCGCGCTGCTCATCTATACGGTCGTCATCTTCCTTGCGTTGTTCACGCTTGGTCGCCGGCACCGGCCGAACTGGCGGAGCATCTGGACCGGGGTGAGCGCCCAGGGTGTACCGGCCACGCTCACCATCGTGACACTGGTCGGTGTGGCCATGGTTATGTCCTACAGCGGCATGACGTTCCTCCTGGCCCGGGGGGTGACAGGGCTCGTCGGCCCGCTGTTTCCACTCGTGTCGCCTCTAATCGGCCTGCTGGGGACCGTGGTCACGGGCAGCAATACGAACTCGAACGTGCTGTTCGGCGCCCTCCAGCGGGATGCCGCCCGCCTGCTCACGATGGATCCGGTGCTGATGGCGGCGCTGCAGTCCGCGGGTGGCGCGCTCGGCTCGATGCTGGCGCCGGCGAAAGTCGTCCTGGCGACGGCGACTACCGGTCAGGCCGGGCAGGAAGGCAGAGTGATGCGTATTACGGCACGGTACGCGCTTCTGTTCACAGTGGCGCTTGGGATCGTGGGATGGATCCTGCAGTCGTGGTGAGGTGTGGGCTAATCCCCGCAGGACTTTACGTTAAGCCCGGGAGAAGAGCGTTCGAGAGAGACTGTCGTTCCAGGAGGGTCAGATGTTTAAAGAATTCCGGGACTTCATCATGCGGGGGAACGTCCTCGACCTGGCTGTTGGTATCGTCCTTGGCGTGGCGTTTGGCACCGTGATCGCGTCATTTGTGAACGACATCCTGATGCCGCCCATCGGCCTGCTGCTCGGAGGGGTTGATTTTACCAACCTGTTCATCACGTTGAGCGGCGAGCGCTACCCAACGCTCGAAGCCGCCAAAGCCGCCGGCGCCGCGACCATCAACTACGGGGTATTCATCAATACCGTGATCAACTTCATCATCGTCGCCTTTGTCATCTTCCTCATGGTGAGGCAGGTCAACCGCATGCGCCGCCCGGCTGAGCCGGGAACCAGGGAGTGCCCCTTCTGCTTTTCTCCGGTCTCAGTCCGCGCGACGCGCTGCCCCAACTGCACCTCCGCTCTGCAGCGGGCATGAGTGAGGGAAAAACCCACTCATGAAGACGACGATCAGTGGAGTAGATATCGCGTACGAACAGCAGGGTCAGGGCCCATCGGTCATCCTCGTGCACGGGTTTCCGTTTTCCCGGCGCATGTGGGCCCCGCAGGCCGCCTCGCTTGCGCGCGTCTGCCGTCTCACCACCTTCGACCTGAGGGGCTTCGGGGAGTCGACCGGAACCCCGGAGAGCCTGGAGCAGCTTGCCACTGACCTTCAGGGTCTGGTCGACCAGCTGCGGCTATCCCCATTCGTGCTCGGCGGATTCTCCATGGGCGGATACGTCGTCTTCCGCTACCTGGCCCGCCACCTCGATCGCGCCAAGGCGTTGATGCTGCTGGACACGCGTCCCGAGGCAGATTCACCGGAGGCTAAAGAGCGCCGCGTCGCCGGCATCGAGCGGATCAAGCGAGAAGGTCCTGCGGGGTTTCTCGACGATTTCGCCAAGCTGGTCGTCTCCCCGCGAACGGTGGAGACGCGGCCGGAAGTCCTCACCGAAGTCCGCCGGCTGATGGACGGCGCGAAGACGGATTCCCTCATCGGGGGCCTGCGGGCGATGGCGGAGCGGCCGGACAGCACGCCGCTGTTGAAGGAGATCAAGGTTCCGACGCTTGTCGTGGTGGGTGAGGATGATAAGGCCACACCGGTAGACAGCGCGCGCAAGATGGCGACCACGATCCCCAACGCGGACCTGGTGATCATTCCCGGGGCCGGCCACGTCTCCAACATCGAGCAGCCGGGCGCATTCAACCGGGCGCTGGTGGACTTCCTGAATAAGCTGAAGTAGCGGGAGAGTCGCCTCGGCTACGCGGGGAGACGGCCTTTCAGGTCCTGGGGCCGGAACGGGCCCGGTTCAGCGATCAGCTTCCGCGCGTTGTCCACTTGTT
The DNA here is from genome assembly GCA_020028535.1 of Armatimonadota bacterium. Classification (GTDB taxonomy): domain Bacteria; phylum Sysuimicrobiota; class Sysuimicrobiia; order Sysuimicrobiales; family Kaftiobacteriaceae; genus Kaftiobacterium. Next base: position 8,992 of record JAIBHM010000047.1, read on the forward strand.
CCCACACGTTCCAGAGGAGTACCCCCCGCACACGCCCGTCCCTCAAGTAGTAGACTACGCCTTCGCGGAACGGCTCCTTCCAATCCTCAACGGTCTGCATGCGGCCGTCGAGATCGCCGACCGCTTCGTACCCCAGGTCGAACAGGTCGGAGTAGAAGAACGGGAGATGGTGATAGGGCTGGTCTTTGCCCGCCATGTTGCGGCCCGCCGCGGTGCCCATTGTGTTTGCGTTGTCCTCGTGCTCGACTCTGAGGCGCTTTCCAAGGGCGGGATTGTAGAAGCTCGCAACATCCCCCGCGGCGAAGATCTCGTGACGGTCGGTGCGCAGGAACTCATCGACGACGACGCCGTTGTCGACGCGCAGCCCGGCCGCTTTGGCCAGATCGACGTTGGGTTCGATGCCGATGCCGGCGACGATGCCGTCCACCTCGAATTTCTCGCCGCTCTTGGTCCGCAGCACGCTGCCCGCGCCCTTCCGCTCGAGCGCGGCCGCGGTCTCGGGCGCGCGGACATCCACGCCCTTGTCCCGATAGTAGTCGTTGAGGAAGCGTCGGAGCCCGGGAGGGAAGAGCCGCGCACCGATCCCCTCGTCGGGGAAGAGCATCACGACCGACTTCCCATTCATCGCCAGTGCCGCGGCGAGCTCCGATCCAATGAAGCCGCCGCCGATGACGGCAAAGCGCCGCCCGCGTTCGGTCAGCTCGCGCAGATGACGATAGTCGTCATAGGAGCGGTAGTAGATGATGCTATCGCCGCCGAATGGGAGCCGCCGGGGAGTGCCGCCGGTGGCGAGAAGAAGTGTGTCAAAGGAGTAGGTGGCGCCGCGGTCGTCCGTGACGCGCCGGTCCCCAACATCCAGCTGGGACGCGCGCCTCCCGAGATGGAGCTCCGCGCCCTGGTCGCCCGTTCCCCGCCAGATCTCCTCCTCCGACTGGCCCTTCCAAAGTCCTTTTGAGAGGGGAGGCCGGTTGTATGGGGGATTCCGCTCCGCGCTGATCACGCCGATGCTTCCGCTCTTGTCGACCTCACGGATGCCCCCCACTGCTGCGTCTCCGGTCATGCCGCCGCCTACGATGAGATAGGTGTACTGGGCCATGTCGAGGCCTCCAAGAGAGGTTTTGACGCTGTGCACAAAGACTAAAACGGCTTGGGAATCCTGCGGATTCCCGAGGACATCCGTCCGGACCGAGTTCTGTTCGATGACCAGAATGCGTTAGGATGACGGGTACGAGGCTTGACTGGCCCGGGTTACCTCTGATAGAGTCGTAACCAGTACCGAGAATAACACACATAGATCGTCTGGGCCACGGCGCCCCTCACGTGAGGGCGCCGCTTCTGTTTTCAACTCCATGCCGGGGAGGCGCGATGGTATGAAGGAACAGATTCGCAACCACATCTCCGACCGCGCGATCGCCAATCCGTCGCAGGTGATCGAGCTCTGCCGCAGCCAGGACGTGCAGATGGTGGACTTCCGGTTCACCGACGTGATCGGCACCTGGCAGCACTTCTCCTCGCCGGTCACCGAGCTCGACGAGAGCATGTTCGTCGAGGGCGTAGGCTTCGACGGAAGCAGCATCCGAGGCTTTCAGCGCATCGACGAGTCGGACATGATCCTGCTGCCCGACGCTGCCTCGGCCCTCGTCGACCCCCTCCTGCGCATCAAGACCCTCCTGCTCACCTGCGACGTGTACGATCCGGTGACGCGCCAGCGCTACACGCGGGACCCGCGCTTCATCGCGCAGAAGGCAGAACGCTACCTCACGACATCCGGCATCGCCACGACGAGCTACTGGGGTCCCGAGGCGGAGTTTTTCGTCTTCGATGATGT
>JAIBHM010000048.1 GCA_020028535.1 Armatimonadota bacterium
CGAATGTACCGCTACGAGCGGTCCGGGACGCTCACGGGGCTGCACCGCGTGCGCTCGATGACGCTGAACGACGCACATATCTTCTGCCGGCCAGACCAGATTAAGGAGGAGTTCGCCGGGGTCGTGCACCTCATCCACGAGGTCTACCGGGACCTAAAGATCACGGACTTCAAGAACATCCTCTCGCTACACGACCCGGCCGACAAGGCAAACTACTATCCGGATGAACGGCTCTGGGCCACGGCGGAGGGGATGCTGCGCGAGGTGCTCGATGATCTCGGGCTGGACTACACGCCGGTCGTCGGCGACGCGGCGTTCTACGGGCCCAAGCTGGACGTGCAGATCCGGACGGCCACGGGGAAGGAGGAGAGCCTCTCCACGATCCAGCTGGACTTCGTCCTCCCGCAGCGGTTCGAGCTCGAGTACATCGGCGAGGACGGGAAGGCGCACACGCCGGTGATGATCCACCGCGCCATCATCAGCACGATGGAGCGGATGATTGCCTTCCTCATCGAGTACTACGAGGGAGACTTCCCGCTCTGGCTGGCCCCCGAGCAGGCGCGCGTGTTGCCGATCGCCGACCGGCATGCGGAGTATGCGCGGCAGGTACGCGAACAACTTGCGTCACGGGGGCTGCGCGTCGAGATCGACGACAGCAACGAGCGGGTGAGCTACAAGGTTCGCCGGGGACAGATTGAGCACGTGCCCTACATGCTGGTCGTTGGGGACAAGGAAGCGGCGGCCGGGCAGGTCGCCGTGCGCAGCCGGACTGCCGGAGACCTCGGCCCCACGCCGCTGCTGGCGTTCGTGGACAGGATTACACAGGAGATCGCCGCGAAAGCCTGACGATCGGCCCACCTGCGGCATAGCGGTGCCACGGTCCTCGCGCCAGAATGCGGCGGAGGACTGTGGTGTTTCGACCTATTGTTTGGATCGCCGCTGCATTCGCGGCCGGCATCGCATACGCCCGGGCCAGTCCCATTCCCGTGGATGCCTGGGTCCTGGCTGGTCTGGGGTTGGTCGCGGCCGCCGGGCTCCTCCTAGTCTTCCATTTTTCGGCAGCAGTGCCGCTTCTGTGCGCCGTGGCGTGTAGCGGGGCGATACTGTACGTCCACGAAGCTCGACCCCCGCCGGATGATCCTCTGCTGACCCTGGACAGGCAGCACGTCGCGATGACCGGCGTCGTCACGCGACCGCCTCAACTCCGTCCGGGACGGCTGCGATTCGTCGTTGCTGTGGAGAAGGTCACGAGCCGCGCAGGCCCAGGCCCCATGCGGCGTCCGCGAGGGAAGGTGATGGTCATACTCCGCGGGCGTCCCAGCGTGAGGTACGGCGATCGGGTCCTCGTAAGAGGAAGGCTGCTCAGACCACCCGCGGCGGGCAACCCCGGGGAGTTCTCGTACCGCGATCACCTTGCAGCTGAGGGGATTAAGGCGGTGCTCGCGCCCGGGAGGACCGGGACGTTCAAGGTCCTTGAGCGCGGCCATGGGCAGTACCTGCTTGCGAGCGTCTACGCAGCGCGTGAGCGGGTGCTGGCAGTTTTCGGGAAGGCTCTGCCTGGACGGCGTGGCGCGCTGTTGGCCAGCCTGCTTCTCGGCGATGACGGCGCGATCGAGCCCGAGATGACCCAAGCGTTCAAGCGCGCGGGGCTCCTGCATGTTCTGGTGGTCTCCGGCGCGCAGGTTGGACTCGTCATGGCGTCGGTGGTTTGGCTCGGCCGGCTTCTCCGCGCACCGCCGGGTGTGATCGCCGCGCTCGCCGGATTTGCTGTTGTGGCGTTCGCCCTGATGGCGGGATGGATGCCGTCGGTCGCGCGTGCGGCCATCATGGCCGTCATTGCCGCGGTGGCGATGGCGTGGGCGCGCTCGTACGACGCAGCGGCCGCGCTGTCCTTCGCCGGCCTGATCCTGCTCTCATCCTCGCCGCTGCTCCTCTTTGATCCGGGTTACCAGCTCTCATTCGTCGCCACATGGGCTCTGTTGTACGTCGCGCCCGTCCTTCAGATACGCCTTCCAGGACCGCCGGCGCTGCGTACCCTCATGGGCATGACCATTGCTGCGCAGGTTGCGGTTCTGCCGGTCCTGGCGTTTCACTTCCAGCAGGTCTCTCTCACCGGGTTTATTGCAAACTTGCTGGTAGTCCCGGTTGTGGCTGTGCTGGTCCCCGCGGGTTTTGTGATCTCCGTCATCGGCCTGATCGCGCCCGCGGGTGCAGCCGTTGCTGCGTGGCCGCTTCGTCCGCTGCTGGACGTCGTCCCCTACCTGGCCGAACGTTTCTCCGCCCTACCGGGTGCGGCCATTCCGATCTATCCGCCTGGCCTCCCCGCTGTCGCCGTCTTCTTCCTTCTTACTGTGGTCGCGGTGGAGTGGGAGCGCGGCCGCCTGCGGCTGCGGCGTGAGACCGTCCTGGCCGCGGGGACCTGCGCGCTTGCAGTCGTGCTCTGGGTTCGGGTCGCCACCGCCGGGCCATCGCTCCTCACGATCACAGCGCTGGACGTGGGACAGGGAGACGCGCTCGTCGTTCGCGGTCCGTCAGGGCAGACACTACTCATCGACGGGGGAGGCCACGTCGAGGGCCATCACAGCCATCTCTCAGACTACGATGTGGGAGAGCGCCGCGTCGTCCCGGCGTTGCGCCGCATGCGCGTCGGCCGCATTGACGTGATCGTCCTCACGCACCCGCACGAGGACCACGTCGGAGGACTCGTTGCCGTACTGAAGAACTTCTCGGTGGGTTTGGTGCTGGACAGCGGGCTCGCGCACCCGTCGCCGTCCTACACTCGGTTCCGCCAACTCATCGAGGCGCGCGGGATCGCGTACGTCCTCGCCAGGCGGGGTATGCAACTGGATCTCGGCGACGGGATGCGTATCGTTGTCCTGCTGCCGCTGGAACCGCTCATCACGGGGTCGGGCTCCGACCCCAACCTTAACTCGGTCGTCGCCCGGCTCACCTACGGCCGCGTGGCGGCCCTGTTCACGGGGGACATGGAAGCGCTGAACGAATCCCAGTTGTTGGACCTTGGGGATGACGTGCGCAGCGCCGTCCTCAAAGTCGCCCACCACGGGAGCGACACAGGGACGACCGAGACTTTTGTCGATGCGGTGCGTCCCGCCGTCGCCGTCATCTCCGTGGGAGCCCTCAATCCGTTTGGTCACCCTGACCCCGACACCCTGGCTGTCCTCGAAGAACGCGGAGCGTCAGTGTACCGTACCGACGAGCACGGTGCGGTCATCATCCAGACGGACGGCCGGCGCGTGCGCGTCCGTACGTTCCGCCACTAATCCATGGCCACCCCTGAACACCACGTCTACCTGCTGCTCGGGGAGGAAGACCTGCTGGTCGATCAGGCGCTCGGCGAGCTGCTCGACCGGCTCATCCCGCCCGCCGAGCGGGACCTCAACCTCGACGTCGTCCGCGCCGACGAAATCCAGCTCACGGACCTGATTACCCTGCTGGATACACTGCCGTTCTTCGGGCAGCGGCGCGCTGTGATCGTGAAGAACGCCGATTTCTGGAAGCCGGCCGAGCAGGAACGGCTGGCCGCCTACCTGGAACAGGGGCCGCCGCCGTCCGCCTTCATCCTGATGGCGTCCACGCTGGACCGCCGGCGGAAACTATACACCACGATCCGCAAGGTGGGCGAGATCCAGGAATTCCCACGGCTGACCATGCGCCAGCTCCCGGCCTGGATCAACGAACGCGTCCGGCGGGAGGGCCGGCAGATCGATCCTGATGCGGTGGAGGCACTGATCGCGCTGGTGGGACCGGGGCTGCGGCAGCTCTCGCTTGAGCTGGAGAAGCTCTTTGCTTTCGCGGAGAGCCGCCAACGGATCACCCGGGCGGACGTCGAGGCGGCGGTGAGCCGGACCTCCGAGAGCACGATTTTCATGATGGTGGACGCGATCGGCGAACGCCGTGCGGGAGATGCCCTGCGGGCGCTGGCGGACATCCTGAGGGAAGAGGCGCCGCCGTACGTCCTCTTCATGATTGCGCGCCAGTTCCGCTTGTTGATGCGCGCGAGCCTGTTCCGTGCGCGCAAGAAAACGTACTCCGGGATTCAGGATGCGCTCGGCGTCCCGCCGTTCGTGGCTCGGAAAATCATGGAGCAGGTGGACAACTTCCCACCCGGCGCCTTTCCCGGCATTTTCGCGCGGCTGCTGGAGGCGGACCGGGCAATCAAGACGACGGGCCATGCCCGGCTGGCGCTGGAAACACTCATCGCGTCGCTCTGCCTGCCTCTTCCGCCCGCGGTTGCGCGTGGATCAGCGGGCTAGACTGCGCCTGCCCCACTGCGGAGGCGCTTCACCAAACGCGACTTCTTCCTCGCCGCGGTATTCTTGTGAATGATTCCGGCTGCGGCGGCTCTGTCCAGTGCCGAGATGGCATCCTGCAGAGTGTCGGGCGTGGTCGCCTGTTTCGCCAGTGTCTTGACGCGGGATGCCATCGCCTGGTTCGCCACCCGGCGGCTCTCCGCCTGACGCTTGCGCTTCAAACCGGATCTGGAACGCTTTGCCACTGCGGGCCTCCTTGGATCATGAAAAGGAAACTGCAGGCTATCCTAGCATACGGGTTCGCGGGCAACAAGAAATGAGACCGCTGCCCTCGGGTCTTGCGCGCGCCGCCACGCTCATGGCCGTCGCCACAGTAGCCAGCCGCGTGCTGGGACTGTTGCGCGAAGTCGTCGCCGCAGCGCTGTTCGGGGCGTCGAACGCCAAAGCGGCCTACGTCATTGCCTACTACGTGCCGTTCTTCATCCAGCGGCTGCTCCTGGGTGGCACGCTCAGCATTGTCTTCATCCCCACGATCAGCCGCTACCTGGCCCGCGGGGAGCACGACGAGGCGCGGGCCGTATCGGCGAACCTGTTCACGCTGGTCTTCTTCATCGGCGCCGGCATGGTGCTCGCGGGACAGCTGCTCGCACCCCTGATCGTGCCCCTCGCGGCCCCCGGCTTCACGGCCTCGCCGGGGCTGATCACGCTCGCCGTGGACCTCACGCGCATCATCTTCGTGGCCATGCTGTTCCTCGCGCTCTCGGTTTACGTGACGGGATTCCTGCAGGCCCATAATCATTTCACCACCCCCGCGCTCGCGCCGCTCGTCTTCAACGTCGTCATCATCGCGGGCACCCTGCTGTTCGGTACGCGCTACGGGATCCGCGGCCTCGCGGTGAGCTGGATTCTGGGAACCGCGGCACAGTTTCTCGTCCAGGTTCCCGTCGCGCGGCGCTACGGTCTGCGTTTCGGCCGGCCGCAGCTGCGGCATCCGGCCATCCAGGGACTGGCGCGCCTGGCCGTGCCGGCGATGCTCGGCCTCGCTGTCGTGGAGATCAACGCGTACGTGGGACGATTCTTCGCGTCGTTCGTCCCCTCTCAACAGGGCGCCAACGCGGTCGCAGTGCTTGATTATGCGTACGAGGTCGTGCAGGCGCCGGCCGGCATTTTTGCCATCTCGATCGCCACGGCCATCTTTCCGCTCTTGTCGGCGCACGCCGCCGCGGACGCGCGCACTGAGCTCCGGGCCACCGCCATGCTGGCACTGCGGACCTTGTTGGCGATCATCCTTCCCGTCGCCGCCTTTGCCATCGCCCTGGCGGGCCCGTTGATCCGCCTGCTCTTCGAACGAGGTGTGTTCACGGGAGCCGCGACGCAGGCGGTGGCGTCCGCGATGTCGGCCTATGCGCTCGGCCTGCCGGCGATCGCTGCATATTACATCGTGACCCGGGCGTACTACGCGCTGCAGGACATGGGAACCCCTGTTCGAGTGGGCGGCTTGATGATCGCCCTGAATGCCGTGTTGGACTATGTCCTGATGCGACTGTGGGGGGCCACCGGAATCGCTTTGGCGACGTCAGTCGTGGCCACTGTCAATGTGCTGATCCTCCTTTATCTTTTACGCCGGAGGTTGGATGGAGTGGAAGCCCGCCGGGTAGGTGCGACATTGCTGCGCACGGGTATGGCGGCGGTCGTGAGCGGAGGGGTGATGGCGGCGGCCGCACAGGCGGTCGGCTCGCCTGGGACCCCAGCGGCACCCCTCCTTCAGCTGGCGGCGGGCGGGGGCGCCGGCGCTGTGGCCTATCTCCTGCTCTCCCGGATGCTCCGCGTGGACGAACTCTCCGTGGCCTGGGGCATGTTACGAAGGCGGGGTGCGGCACTGCGTTGACACAGAAAAAATGGCGGTGGTATCGTAGCACAGAAGTATTAGCACTCCGCACAGGGGAGTGCTAAGGTGGGTAGACGTGCTCGACCTTGATACGCGCAAACAAGAGATTCTGAAGGCGGTCATCCACGCCTACATTCACGACGCCGAGCCTGTCGGGTCGGAGCGGATCGCACACCGGCTGCGCCTGCACGTCAGCCCGGCGACGATCCGCAACGAGATGGCCGCGCTGGAAGAGCTCGGCTTCCTCTCACACCCGCACACGTCGGCCGGCCGCGTCCCGACCGACCATGGGTACCGGTTTTACGTCGATACCCTGGTCCAGCAGGAACCCAGCGCCCAGGAGCGCACGCGATTGCGCCGGTTTCTGGCCGGGGGCGATGAACCCGGGCACATCGCCGAAGAAGTCGCCCGCGCGCTGGCGGTCGTCACCGAGTACGCCTCTGTCGTGACCGCGCCGGCACCCGAGCGCCAGCTGTTCCAACACCTGCGGTTCATCCCGCTAACCTCCACTAAAGTGATCGCCGTCATCGTCACCGACGCGGGGATGGTCCAGGGCCGCGCCTTTGACGTGCAAGATCCGCTGGAGCCGGGGGCGCTCGACCGACTGTCGCGAATGGTCAGCCAGCGTCTGCAGGGGTACGCCCTTGCCGAGATCACCGAGGACCTGCTGGCGGAGATGGTGGACCAAGCCGCCTGGCAGCATCGCATCCTCGTCGAGATGCTGCGCTGGCTGCGCCATCGCGCGCCGGTTCCCGCCGACCGCCGCGTGTACATTGACGGCACGGCCAACATCCTCAAGCAACCGGAGTTCCATGACGCGCGCACCGCACAGCCCGTGCTGTCCGCGCTGGAGCGGGAGGAAGTGCTCTCCGATCTGCTCGAGGTGGCGCTCGGCCGTCAGGTGTGGGTGACAATCGGCAGCGAGCACCGCCACGAAGATCTGCGCGGCACGACCGTGGTGGCGGCGCCGTATCAAATGGGCGGCCGTCCTGCGGGCGCGCTCGGCATCGTCGGGCCCACGCGGATGAAGTATGGGAAGGTGATCTCGCTCGTCCGGTACCTGGCAGGCAGCCTCAGCGAGATCCTCACCGAGTCGCCGTAATCCATGCGCGACTACTACGCGGTCTTGGGCGTCGACCGCAACGCCTCACAGGATCAGATCAAACAGGCCTTCCGCCGCCTGGCACGCGAGAACCATCCGGACGTCAAGAAGGATGATCCACAGGCGGACGACCGCTTCAAGGAGATCAACGAAGCCTACCAGGTGTTGGGAGATTCCACGCGGCGGGCCCAGTACGACCGCTTCGGCACGGTGCAGCCGTTCGGCGCCGACATGCGCGAGGGGGGGTTCGGGCCCTTCGAGGACATCTTCGACATGTTCTTCGGACGGCGCGGCCGCGTGGATCGCGACGCTCCGGAACGGGGCGCGGACCTGCGTTATGACCTTGAGCTCACGCTCGAAGAGGCCGCCACCGGGTTCGAGAAGACGATCGAGATCGAGCGTCTGGACACTTGCCCATCCTGTTTCGGCACAGGAGCGGAGCGCGGCTCGGCGCCGGAAACGTGTTCCACCTGCCGCGGCGCAGGTGAGGTCCGCTACTCGCAGCGCACCGTGTTTGGATCGTTTACGCAGATCGGCACGTGCAACGCGTGCGCCGGAACGGGCAAGGTGATCCGCAATCCCTGCCGCCAGTGCAGCGGCAGCGGCCGGGCGGCGACCAAGCGCACGCTGTCGGTAAAGGTGCCCGCGGGTGTCGACAACGGGATGCGTCTTCGCATGGCGGGAGAGGGGGAGGGCGGTTCTCGGGGAGGCGAGCGCGGCGATCTGTACGTGTTCATCCACGTACGGCCGCACCCCATCTTCGAACGGCGCGGCCGCGACCTGCATGCCGCGATCCCGATCTCGATCACGCAGGCCACGCTCGGCGACGAGGTGCAGGTTCCGACCCTCGACGGCCCCGTGACTCAGGCCGTGCCATCCGGAGTGCAGCCCGGCACCGTGCTGACCGTGAAGGGCAAAGGGATGCCCGATCCCCGCGGCGGCCGGGGCGACCTGCTGGTGCGCCTGGACGTGCGCGTCCCGACCGACCTGACCGACGAGGAACGAAAGGCGCTCCTGGAGTTCGCCAGGCAGCGCGGCGAGCAGGTCAAGCCGCAGCGCAAGAAGCTCTCCAGTAAGGTGAAAGAACTCCTCCAGTGAAGTGGGTGGAGATCACGGTCGTGACAGCGGCGCCGGCGGTGGAGGCGATCGCCAATATCCTGCTGGAGTGCCGCAGCGGAGGCGTGGCCGAAGAGGCCACGCCATCGGGGCACGTGCTGCTTCGCGGATACCTGCCCGTCGGTCCCGCGACACGCGTCACCCTCTCGGCCATCAGGGACCGCATTCGAACGCTCCCAACCTACGGCCTCGATACCGGCCCGGCAACCGTCGAGACGGAGGAGATCGAGGACGAGGGATGGGCGCACGCCTGGAAGATCCATTTCAAGCCGTTCGCAATCGGCCGACTGTGGATCACGCCGACCTGGGATCACACCCCGCCGCCCCACGACGCGGTGATCGTCGAGCTCGACCCCGGCATGGCCTTCGGCAGCGGTCTCCATCCGTCGACGCAGATGTGCCTAGAGATGTTGTCGCGCGGCCTCTGGGCCGACGCGACGGTCTTTGATGTTGGGAGTGGTTCCGGCATTCTCTCGATTGCAGCTGCCAAGTTGGGAGCTGCGCGGGTCCTGGCTCGCGATAATGATCCCGTCGCGGTCGAGGTCGCACGGCACAATGTCTCGTACAATCGCGTGAATGACCGCGTCACGGTCGAGGAAGGCGATCTGCTGACGGGAGTCGAGGGGCAGGCGCACCTCATCCTGGCAAACCTCATCGCCGACACTCACCTGGGCTTCCTGACCGGCGCGTTGCCCTCGCTGCTCCCAAACGGGATGCTGGCCGCGTCAGGGATCATCGCGGACCGTCTGTTGGAGGTGGAGGCCGTGGCGCGCGCGGCCGGGTTTCGGGTGGCAGATTCACTGCGCAGCGGCGAGTGGCGCTGCGCGATCCTGTCCAGGCCCGGGTCGTGATCGTGCGCCGTTTCTACGTCCCTCCCGGATCTATCAACGGAGATGCCGTGACCCTGCGCAACCGTGAGGCTCATCACGCGGCTGTGGTACTCCGGCTGCGCCCGGGTGAGAAGGTCATCATTGTCGATGGGTCTCGCGCCGAGCACATTGTAGAGCTCACCGAGGTGACGCGGCGCGAAGTCACGGGACGGGTTGTGAAGAGGCGACCAGGATCGGCGATCCCGGTCGAGCTCGTTCTCGTCCAGAGTGTGGCCAAAGGCGCAAAGATGGACGACGTCATCCGCATGGGCACCGAGCTCGGGGTGGCCGCGTTCATTCCCGTCCTCACCAAGCGCACGGTCGCCGAGGGGAAGGGCAGGACTGAGCGGTGGCGCCGGATTGCCGTGCAGGCGGCGAAGCAGAGCCACCGGACGGACGCGCCATCCGTCGCAGATCCCGTGCCGTTTGCCGGCGCAATCGAGCGCGTGGCGGGGACCGGGCTCGTCCTTATCCTCTGGGAAGGTGAGCGGACGCGGACGATCGGACACGCCCTGCGCGAGGCGCCCGCGTCCGCGCGGGTGATCGTGATCGTGGGGCCTGAGGGCGGATTCGAGCCGGATGAGATCGAGGAAGCGGTGGCGCGGGGCGCGCAGGCAGTCTCGCTCGGACCGCTCGTGTTGCGCACGGAGACCGCCGGCGCCGCTGCGGTCTCGATGGTCCTGTACGAGCTCACCCTGCGGCCCGCATAATCCGGAGGAGGAGTTTCGGAAGGCGCTGCGAAACTAACCGCAGATTCGCGACCATTAACGGTACCCCGGGAGGGACCATGGCGCGGGCAGGACAGATGTGTGCGTATGGAGCCCCTGGGTGGGCTCCATTTTTTGTTGCGGTGCCGCCGACCGGAACGCCGGAAGGATCACGCGGTTGCATGTTTATTCATTGACTAGTATCATTATGCAGCCATGACCCCGCCCCAGGGATGTCTCGTCTTGGAAGACGGCGCCGTCTTTGCCGGAGAGCGCATCGGCGCCGCGGGGGGCGCCTCGGGTGAGGTCGTCTTCACCACGAGCATGACCGGGTATCAGGAGGTCCTCAGCGACC
>JAIBHM010000196.1 GCA_020028535.1 Armatimonadota bacterium
GCGCCCCGCGGCGCGCCCTCGAGACGCTGCGCAACGGCGGGGTGGTGGCGTACCCCACCGACACGGTGTATGGCGTCGGCTGCCGGATCGACAACGAGGCCGCGGTCCGGCGCATCTACGAGCTGAAGGGCCGCGCCACGAACGAGCCCCTGCCGGTTCTGCTCGCAGACCCCGCGCAGATGGACGAATACGGGACGAATATCACGCCCGGCGCGCGCCGGCTGGCGGCGCTCTACTGGCCCGGCGCGCTCACGATTATCGTCCGGCGTTCGAGCCGCGTTCCGGCACTCGTCGCGGGCGGCGGGGAGACGATCGGCCTGCGTGTCCCCGGCCATGCTGTGCCACGCGCCCTGATCCGGGAACTGGGCATCCCGATCGTGGGCACGAGCGCAAACACCCACGGCGCGCCCCCACCGGTCACAGCTCAGCAGGCGGTCTTCGATCTCGGCGATCGCGTCGATCTCGTGCTCGACGGCGGCCGGTGCCCCCTCGGCAGAGAATCGACCGTGGTCGACGCGACAGGAGATCCGCCGCGCCTCGTGCGCCAGGGGCCGCTCGCGCTGCGCGATGCAGCCGCGTAACCGATGAGAATCGCCGTCGCGTGCGACCACGCCGGATATCGGATGAAGGAAGAGGTCAAATTGGTGCTGCGCGAGCTCGGGCACGAGGTCCGCGATTTCGGGACGAACTCGGATGAACCCGTGGACTACCCGGACCTCATCGCCCCCGCCGTTGAGGCCGTGGCCGCCGGAGACTGCGAGCGCGGCATCGTGATCGGCGGGTCCGGCAACGGCGAGGCGATGGTCGCGAACAAGGTCCCCGGTATCCGCTGCGCGCTCTGCCACGACGTGACGACGGCCGCGCTGGCCCGCGCGCACAACGACGCCAATGTCCTGTCCCTCGGCGCGCGCATCATCGGCAGCGAGGTGGCGCGCGACACGGTGCGGACGTTTCTGGAGGTACCGTTTGAGGGCGGGCGGCACGAGCGCCGGTTGGAGAAGCTGGTGGCAATCGAGCGCGGCAAGACGGGGTCGCGGAACCGCAGCGGCCCGGACTCGCGATAGGAGGTGCGGGTGTGGCCAAAGGAAAGGTCTACGTCTTCGACCACCCGCTGATTTTGCACAAGGTCACCATCCTCCGCAACAAGAACACCGGGCACAAAGAGTTCCGCGAGCTCGTCGAAGAGCTGGCAATGTTGATGGCGTACGAAGTCACCCGTTCCCATCCGACCCGCGAGGTCGAGGTCGAGACGCCGCTGGCCAAGGCGAAAGGACGGAGCATCGCGGGCCAGGAGATCGCGGTCGTGCCGATCCTGCGCGCCGGGCTGGTCATGGAAGCCGGCATCACGCGGTTGATCCCCACCGCGCGGGTCGGCCATATCGGTATCTACCGCGATCCGGAATCGCTCGAGCCGGTTCCTTACTACTCGAAGCTGCCCGAAGACATCGCCGAGCGCGAGGTCTTGATTCTGGATCCGATGCTGGCCACGGGCGGGTCCACGGTGTCGGCGATTGACACGCTAAAGCAGAAAGGCTGCCGGACGATCCGTGTACTGGCGATCATCGCCGCCCCGGAGGGGATCGAGAAGGTGCACAACGCCCATCCGGACGTTGAGATCTACACCGCCGCCGTGGACAGCCACCTGAACGACCACGGCTACATCGTGCCGGGCCTCGGTGACGCGGGCGACCGGCTTTTTGGCACGAAGTAGGGATGCGGCCGAACTGGGATCAGTATTTCCTTCGGATGGCGGCTCTCGCCGCGACGCGCTCTACCTGTCTGCGCCGTCACGTCGGGGCCGTCATCGTCAAGGACCGCATGGTCCTCTCCACCGGGTACAATGACACACCGCGGGGGCTGCCGAATTGCGGCGAAGGAGGATGCGCCCGCTGCGCCTCCGAGGTGCCCTCAGGGGTGTCACTCGACACGTGTCTGTGCATCCATTCCGAACAGAATACGATCATTCAGGCGGCCTACCACGGCGTGTCTATCGCCGGGGGCACGCTGTATACGACACACCAGCCCTGTCTCACGTGTGCGAAGATGATCGTCAACGCCGGCATACGTCGCATTGTCTTTGCCGGCGACTACCCCGACCCGCTGGCCCTCGAAATGCTCAAGCAGGCTGAGGTCTCTCTCGATCGCACCGCGCTGGAGCCATCCGGCGTACCCGAGTAGCGTTCTTGAACCGCATCGGGCGAGTCGTCTTCGCGCTTGTCGCAGTCTCTGCGGTCGCCTGGCCCGCGTGGTCGCAGACGCTGCTCACGTTCCCGGACGGCGCGCTGGTCGGCGACGTCACAGACACCCGGGCCGTGGTATGGGGCCGGGTGAACGCGCGGGCGGCGGTGCGCGTGGAGTATGGGCCCTTCGCCTCCCTCGGCCGGCGCACCGAGGCGGTCCGCGCCGAGCCCGCGTCCGACTTCGCGGTCAAGGTCGATCTGTCCGGATTGCAGCCCGGGAGTCGCTACTACTACCGGATGTCCGCCGAAGCGGGCGCACGGCAGACGACCACGCTTGCCGGCTCCTTCAAGACGGCGCCCGCGCCCGCAGACGCGGCCGAGGTGAGTTTCGTCTGGGGCGGGGACACGAGCGAGCGGTTCCAACCGTTCCGCATCTACGATGCGATGCGCGCCAGGCAGGCGGATTTCTTTTTGTTCCTGGGCGATACGATCTACGCAGACCTCGACGGAAACGCCCGGACGCTGGAGGAATACCGGGCGGCATACCGGCGCAATCGCGATGACGAGCCGTTCCTGCGGTTTGCGCGCGCCACGTCCATCTACGCGATCTGGGATGACCACGAGGTGGCCAACAATTTCGACCGGACGGAGCCACGGCTGCCGGTCGGCCGCCAGGCGTTTCTGGAATACTGGCCTCTCCGCCAGGAGCCATCCGAACCCGCCCGATTGTACCGTTCGTTCCGCTGGGGGCGATTGCTGGAACTGTTCATCCTCGATACGCGCCAGTACCGTTCGCCCTCAGCTGATCGCGATAACGCCGAGAAGATGATGCTCGGCGTGGCGCAAAGGGAGTGGTTGAAGCGTGGCCTGGCCGCTTCCACCGCGGCATTCAAGGTGATCGCGACGAGCGTGACCCTGAAGTATCACGGGGCGGATTCGTGGGACGGCTACAAGACAGAGCGCGGCGAGCTGTTCGACTTCATCGCGCGCAACAACATTCGGGGCGTGGTGTTCCTGGCCGCCGACGTGCACTACGCCGCGGTGCTCCGCCACAAACAAGGATTCGTAGAAAGCTATGTCGGGCCGCTGGCGACCCTGATCAACCGCGAGCGCGCCGCCGCCGGCCAGCCGGAGACGGAGTTCTCGTCCAACTCCAGCTTTACGTTCGGCCTGGTCCGCGTCAGCGCATCGGCCCTGGTCATCGAGATCTACGACGTCGAGGGCCGGCTGCTCCACAGGACGACCGTCCAGCCCTGAGGCGGTGGACACCCCGTCTTTCGGCTTGGTATAATACGCGAGGCTTGCGGCCGGGCACGGTATAATACGCGAGGCTTGCGGCCGGGCACCCCGGCCGTTTCATTTGGAGGTTCAAGCATGGAACGCGTGTCCCTCGAGGCAAAGCAGCGGGACGATCTGGGGAAGGGGAAGGCCAAGAAGCTCCGCCGGACCGGCATGGTCCCCGCCATCGTTTACGGGCGGGGGATCGAGCCGACGCCCGTGTCGGTGGACGCAAAGTCCCTGCGCAGCATTCTGCACACCGCCGCGGGCAGGAACGTGCTCATCGACCTGGCGATCGGCGACAGCGCGCAGGCCGGCCGGACCGTGATGGTCAAGGACCTTCAGCGCGACATCTTCCGCCGAGACATCATCCACGTCGACTTCAACACCATCGACCTCACCGAGAAGGTGGAAGCACATGTCCCGCTCGTGTTCAAAGGGCATGCCACGGGCGTGGTGGACGAGGGGGGCATCTTCGAAGTGCATCTCCGCGAAGTCGTCGTGGAGTGTCTGCCGACCCAGATTCCGGAACACATTGAGCTGGACATCAGCGCGCTGACGCTCGGCCACTCACTGCACGTGCGCGATGTGGTCATGCCGGCTGAGGTTACCCTCGTCTCGGAGCCGGAAGAGGTTGTGGCCACGGTCGTTGCGCCCAAGGAGGAGGTTGTCGCTCCTACGCCCGTTCCGGAGGCTGCTGCCGTGCCCGGCACGGAGGCGGCCGCGGTACCCGGTGCCGAGCCTGGTGCGGCGACGCCATCTGCCCAGGCGCCTGAGGAAAAGGGCAAGCCGGAGGGCAAAGCCGAGGGCCGGAAGGAAAAGCGAGAAAAGGAGTAGCCCGGATCGCACGGGTGGCATGACGCGGAGGGCGCTGCACCTGCGGCGCCCTCTGTTCACGTAAGCCGCCTCTTACAAGAGCCGCCTCATGAAGCTTGTGATTGGATTGGGGAATCCCGGACGCCGTTACCGAGGCACCCGGCACAACGTCGGGGCGGAGGTGGTCGGACGGCTGTCCAAGCGGGCGGGCATCGATATCAGCGAAGAAGCTGGGTTCGCGAAAGTGGGGCGTGGTGTGATCGGCGGCACGCGAGTTCTGCTGGCGATCCCCGAGACCTATGTCAACGTCAGCGGCGCGGCGGTTCGCGACCTACGCCGCAGGCACCGGGTGGCGCCGAAGGACATCTTCGTTGTGGTGGACGATCTTGATCTACCGGTCGGCCGGCTCCGCCTTCGCGCCAGGGGCAGCGCCGGTGGGCACAACGGGCTGAAGTCGATCATCGAGGCGCTCGGCACGAATGAGTTTCCGCGGCTGCGGGTCGGTGTGGGGCGGCCGCCCGAGGGCGTCG
>JAIBHM010000197.1 GCA_020028535.1 Armatimonadota bacterium
GGCGACATCTTTACACGCGCCTCCACAGCCCGCCGGAGCTCCTGTGCGGGAACCGGCAGCACGAATCGCACCTCGGGGATGCGTTGCAGAATGCGGCCTGCCGCATCCAGCATGATGGGCAGGTGCGCGTTGATCTCCTGATGCCGGCTGCCCGGCAGCAGGCCGACGACCGGCGCTTCTTCCGGGATGCCGAGGCGCCGCCGCGCCGCCGCGGGATCCAGAGCGCGCTGCGTCAGATCCACCACCGGATGCCCAACGAAGACCACATCGCCACCCGCCGCCTCGAACGCCGCGGCCTCGCGCCGCAGTGTGGCCAGAAGCCGCATCCCCAGGCGCGCGACCTTTCGGGCGCGCGAGCCTTTGCGGACAGACACCATCGGAGGAAAGTAGTAGGCTACCGGCACGGTTCCGTGAAGGCGCTCGGCCAGACGGAGGTTGAATGCCGCGAAGTCGACGAGCAGCAGCACGTCCGGCCTGCGCTCCCGGATCGCGGACTCGACGCGCGCCAGGGCGCGCAGGTAGGTGGGCAGCCGCAGGAGGGGATGGACGTGCCCGATCACTCCCCAGGTGGTGCTGTCCTCGAGCAGCCGGACGCCCGAGGCAGCCATGTACGAGCCGCCAATGCCGGTGATCGAGACGGAGGGATCGCGGCGAAGGAGTTCGGCGACGAGCCGGGCGGCCTGCATGTCACCGGATACCTCACCCACGACCACGAATAGCGTGGCGCCCACGGATCGTGCGGGGGTCACGAGGACAGCGGGACTCCGACGATCGTGATTCCGGACCGGTCCGCCAGGGCAAGACATTCGTCCCGATCCAGCAGCAAGGTGCCTCCCGCCTCGACGGCCAGCACGGCGGCCCGCACGCCGACCATCGTTTCGATCGTCTGCAGCCCCACAGCCGGAATGTCGAATCGCTGGTCCTGATGCGGCCGCGCCGCTTTCGCCACTGCGACGCCCTGCGCGTAGCTGCCGCCCCGCCTGATGGCCTCGTCAGTCCCTTCTGCCGCTTCGACCGCGAGGACGATCCCGTGCTTGAGCACGACCGTCTGTCCGAGGTCGAGTGCCGAGACGGCCCGGGCCAGACGCATACCCACACGGACATCTTCCCACTCCGAATCAGTGGGCGCGCGGCTGGTGAGAATGCCCTCATCAACACGGAGATGCCCCACAAACTCAAACGGACTCGCGACGTCGATTCCCGCCTGGGAGAGCATCTCGACTCCGACCTGCTGGAACACCATCTGGTCGCCGCGGTTGCCGAGCCGCTGCACCCGCTCGCGGAAGACCTCATCCCCTTCTCCTACCATCCGGGCGCGCGACACGCGGCCGGCGAACAGGACGCGGCGGACGCCGCGCGAGGTGAAGAGGTCGATAATGCGGCGCATTTCTCCGAACCCGGCGCGATAGGAGGCGTCAACCACGCCGGCGAGGGCGGAACCGTCGCCCTCCACGATGACGGCAACAACCGAATGGCCGCGGGACTTCGCCGCGGTCGCCAGCAGCACGGGCAGCCGCCCGGCGCCGGCGATCAGTCCGACGACTTCTCGCCCGCCCACCGGACAATGCCGCGCTCGTGGCTTCCGGCGCGAATGAAGGCGATGACCTGAGACACGTACGGATCGTCGCTCAGATCTGCTTCCAGCCGATCGAGCGCCGTGGGGACGGCCAGTCCTGAACGAAACAGCACTGTGAACGCCCGCTTCAGGGCTGTGCGGTGTTGCGGCGGGACGTCCGCGCGGCGGAGACCCACCACATTGAGAGAATGCGCGCGGGCCGGCACCCCTGCCACGAGCACATACGGCGGGATGTCCTGACGCACCAGGCTCACGGCCCCGACCATCCCGAGCCGGCCGATGCGGACGAACTGGTGGATCCCGGCGTTGCCGCCCACGTAGGCCAGGTCCTCGATCGACACGTATCCGCCGAGGCCGGCGCCGCTGGTCAGCGTCACGGAATTGCCGATGCGGCAGTTGTGGTCCACCCGCACGTACGACATGATGTAGTTGTCACTGCCGATCTCGGTACCCGTGCCGTCGCCGTACCCGCGGCTCACGGTCGCATACTCACCGAAGATATTATGGTCGCCAATCATCACAAAGGACCGTTCTCCCTGATACGAGCGGTGCTGCGGACGGCAGCCGAGGACCACCCCGGCGCCCAGCACGTTCTCCCGACCGATCGTCACATCGGCCCCTATGACCGCATGCGCGCCGACCTGTGAATCCTCCCCGATCTGCACCCCCGCGCCGACCACGGCATAGGGACCGACCACCACTCCTCGCCCCAGCTCCGCAGTCGGATCGATCAGTGCGGTGGGATGCACTGTGACGTCAGACATCGTGGCCACGGTTCAGGAACCGATATCCTCGAGGACCCACGTGAACTCTCCCTCTGCCACTACCGTGCCCCCGACGAGCGCGCGTCCGGACATCCGGCCGACGCGCCCGCGCATCCACCGGATCTCGACGTCCAATGTCAGGTGGTCGCCGGGCCGCACGGGCTGGCGGAAGCGCACCTGCTCGATACCGGCGAAGAATGGGCGGCGGCCCACGAACTCGGGACGGCGTAGGACGAGACACGCGCCGGTCTGTACGATGGCCTCGACGATGAGGACGCCAGGCATGATGGGCGCGCCGGGAAAGTGGCCGGGGAAGAACCATTCTTCGCCCGTGACCTGAAGCGTGCCCACGATCCGGGACTCACCGAGCTCCACGATCCGCTCGACGAACAGAAACGGGGGCCGGTGCGGGATGATCCGCATGATGGCATCGCGATCGAGTTCCATCTTACGGTTCACGTGCAGTATCAGCCTCGCGCTCCAGACGCCGCACCAACTTGAGATGCAGGGCATGTCCCGCGCCCACGGCGATGACGTGCGCCAGGAGCGGCCGGCCGAGCAGCGCCAGGTCCCCGATCAGATCCAGGATCTTGTGCCGCACGGGCTCGTTGGACATCCGTGGCGGGTTGAGATAGCCCTCAGGCCCGATACCCAACGCATTGTCGAGGGAGGCCCCGGTGGCGAGACCCTGGCGGCGCAACTTCTCCACGTCGGCCGCAAATCCCCACGTCCTCGCCGGAGCGATGTCGCGCATGAACACGCCGTCGCGCACGGTGATGTCGGCGACTTGCGCCGCGCCCAATGCGGCATGCCGGAGCGGAACGACATACGTGATCCGCAAGTACGGTCCGGCCACGGCGAGCAGCGTGGCCTCTCCCTCTTCCACCCACGCCGCCCCGCGCGGCGTGATGGGCTCGATGGTCCCGGCCTGCTCCGCGATCTCTGCGCCGCTCAGGAGCGCGCAGTAGGGCGCGGCGCTGCCGTCCAAGATGGGCAATTCCTCTCCCCGCACATCCACCAGGAGGTTGGTGATGCCGAGGCCCGCCGCTGCGGCCAGGAGATGCTCCACCGTCCGCACTGACGCGCTGCCCGCCCCGAGGGTGATTCCTCGA
>JAIBHM010000198.1 GCA_020028535.1 Armatimonadota bacterium
CAAGGGCTGGCCGATGCGCGTGCGAGAGTCATGCAGATGGCGCTGGTAGCGCTCCAGCAAGGACCGGGTGAGCTGCACGGGGCGGGTCACGCTGCGGTCGGCGCACCAGGTCAAGAAGAGCTCCAGCGACTGCCGTCGCTCCCGCAGCGTGTGCGGCGAGGCATGGCGGGCGGCGAGCCAGGCTTCAAACTGGCGGGCGCGCTGGGCCAGGCCCTCGGGGTCACTGCAATCCCAGGGGCGCGGCTTGCGATCGCCCTTCTTCGGCATCAGCCGCCCTCACACGCGGCCCCTCCTGTGCGGTTTTCAGGAGCAGAGGCCGTGCAGGCGGTGAGCGCCGCGTCAGACGCGGCGTCGGTGGGCTTCTGAACCGCCCGCAAGGTGGGCGCCGGGTGGCCGCGAGCGGCCCGCAAGGTCCCCGCCAGGTGCCCCGGCGCCCCCGCCAGGTGGGCCTGCGGCCCCGCCAGGTCGGTGTCGTCCAGCCGGCGTAGCGCGTTCACATCCAGCAAGCCCGGGACGAAGGGCTGCCCCTCCTGGCCCTGGCCGTCGTAGAGGAGTTCATAGACGAACTGTTGGCCATTGCGGCCGTGATGCACCAGCAAATATTCCAACTCGACCAGCCGCTGCAGATGGAGGCGCACCTGGGTATGGGACCAGCCGGTGGTGCGGCGGACGTCCTTGCGCGTGAAGCGGTAGTCCGCTCGTGAGACGCCGACGCGCTCGCAGGCGTCGCGCACCATCTGCTCCATGAGCAGCAACAGCCGGCGCGTCTGTGGGGCGAGCTCATCGAGCGAGCGGCCGAGCACTTCGTGCGCCAGGCGATTGGCGACCGTGAGATCCTCGAGGGTGACTTCGATGTACTCCTCGACCCGGCCGCGATGCGCCTGGGTCTTCACCGGCCGTTGGTACTGATGCAGCAGCGCGGCGCTCTTGATGAGCGTGAGGTATTTGGCATGATCGCGGCGCAGCCGGGGGCAGGTGTCCGGGAACGTGAGCGCGCGGGCGTAGGGATTGACCACCCACAGCGGGCGCAGGAGCCGCTGGGCGTTCTTGTGGACCTGCAGGAACGCGGTCCGATCGCGCTTGGCCAAGAGGCCCTCCAACGTCTGCGCCTCGCGCTGGCGGCGATGGATCGCGCGGGTCTGCTCCCGATCCTCATTGACCGTGAGGACCAGGCAGCGATTCTGGAGTTCCTCATCCAGCTCCAGGGCGGTGGAGGTCAAGAGCGGCATGACCGGCCCTTCCACGGTGTACTCATGCGTGATGAGCTTGCCCGTCTGCGGATCTTTGCCGGTGGAGGCGATGGTGAGCACCCCTTCGCTCTGCAGGAGCTTTAAGGCGTAGGCCGCCCGGGCGGCGCCTTCGTCTTCCACGATGGCGAGCACCTTGTGCTTGAGATCCTTGGCGCCCATGTAGAAGAGCGCCTGGCCGGTCATCGCCGAGTACTGCACGCGCTCTTCTTCGGGGACGAAGGCGAGCAGCGCGTCCATCAGGGCCGATTTGCCGGCCGCCGAGCTGCTTTGCAGCAGGATCGCCAGCGGCTCCTCCAATTTCCGCGAGACCAGCGCCAGGTAGCCGACCAGCTTGTTGGTCTCCTCCCCGACGAGGCCGCACCGATCGAAATCAGCGAGGATCCGATCGAGGAGCTGGGGATCCTCGAGCAGTACCAGCGCGGCCTCGCGCTCCTCCGCCGTCAGCGTCACGGCGGACGGTTTCGGGGTCAAGGTTTCCCGGAGATGTTGCTCCTGGTGCTCCTCTAAGAGCCGTAGCACCTGGCCGAGCTCCTTTTTGATCGTGTCCTCCTCGACGGCGAGCTCCAGCGCGGCGTGCTTGATGAAGCCGGTCCGCTGCCGCGCGGTGTACAGATCGAGCGTATCCACATGGAAGCGATCGCCGTCGCTCACGAGGAGATTAATCTTGAGTTGGTCCACCCCCAAGTTCTTCGCCAGGCCGCGGATGCGATACCGGCGCGGGCCCATCTGCAAGACCACCTCGTCAAGCTGCGGAGCCGTCGTGCGTTCAGACGCGGCCGTCTGCCCCTCGACGAGGCTCGGGGTCCTGAGCGTGTCGAAGGACGGCGGCGCAGGCTCCGGCGGCGACGGCGGAGCCGTGGCCGCTTCCCTGGGTGCGGGAGCACTCGTGGGTGACTCAGCGGAGGCAGGCGAGCTCGTCACCACAATCACCTCCCCGGTTGGGGGTGGCTGTGGGCCAGGGCCGAGCCAGCGGGCGTGCTGCAGCAACAGACCCAGGGCCTTCGCGGCCGGCTGCACCTTCAGCGCGTACTCGTTGGCATCCATCCCCTTCGGGAACTCGACGCGCGCGCAGCCGATGCCTTCGGCCATGAGCCGCTCCGCGAGCGTGCTCGCCGCGCGATCGCCGGCGGCATCGCGATCGTAGGCGATGAGCACCCGCGCAACCCCATAGTGCTTCAAGGCGTCCAGGTGCTCGGCCGTGAAGCCGTTGACGCCGCAGCTCGCCGTGACGTGTCGATACCCCGCGCACCAGAAGGTCAGGGCGTCCAACAAGGCTTCACACAAAATGATCTCTTTGGAGGCCGCGAACGCCGGCACGTTCCAGACGCCGCGATGGGGTCCCGGCCGATACAGATGGGCCGGGGTGCCGGCCGGGCGATGGTCCGTGATCCGCCGGCCGTACAGATCCACGACCGCGCCGTGCTCATCAAGGATCGGGATTACCACACAGCCGGCGAAGTGTTCGTGGCCCGTCGCGCGGAGGATCCCCAATCGCATCAGCCGTTCTCGAATCGCGGTACCCTCCTTCGTCCAATGCGCCGGGAGCCGATAGGGCACCGTGCGGTTGGCGTAGCCGAGCTGGAAGTGCGCCAGCATGTCCGGGTGCGTGAGACCCCGCTGCTGCAGATAGGCGAGGGCCTCGGGGCTCTCCTTCAAGGTCGCGTGGTAGTAGGCGACGACCTGGCGGAGCAGGCGCTGATCGTCGGGATCCCAGGTCGCGACGAGCGGCGAGCGATCGCCCGGCGCATGGGTTGTCGGCCGCTGGCCGTGCGCGGCGACGCCGCGGCGCGCGACCCGCATCGTCCGGCTCTGGAGCAGCGTGATGGCCTGGCGGAACGAGACATGCTCAGCCTGCATCACCCAATCAATCACCGAGCCGCCCCGGTTGCAGGCCCCGAAGCAGTGCCAGAGCTGCTTGGCCGGCGAGATGACCAGCGAGGGGGTCTTGTCGGGATGGAACGGACAGCGCCCGACGAAGTCCGCGCCCTGTTTTCTCAAGGCGACTCCCGTCGCCTCCACGAGTGGCACCAGTGCGACTTCCTGCTTCAAGCGGGCCACCTCGGGATCCAGGATGCGCGCCATCGAGGCCTCCCTTCAAACCGTGTCAAGTCTAAAGTGTGCCTTCGAGGTAGTAGACTTTCTGGACACAGTGATATACAATTTATGTATGTCTTGTCAAGCGCTTTTTCTGGAGGG